>DASTNU010000001.1:0-7745 GCA_035720605.1 Longimicrobium sp.
GCCGACGTCTTTCTGCACAACTGGCGCTCGGGGCGCGCCGCCGGGCTGGGGCTGCACCGCACCGCCCTGGCGCGGCGCAACCCGGGGCTGGTGTACGCCCACGCGTCCGGGTGGGGCACGCTGCGCCGCGAGCCGGCGCCGTTCGCCGGCGACTTCCTGGTGCAGGCCCATGCGGCGTGCGGCCAGGGGCTGAACCCCGAGGACGAGCCGCCCTTTCCGTCGCGCCTCACCCTGGTCGACGCCACGGGCGGACTGCTGGCGTGCGAGGGGATCCTGGCCGCGCTGTACCTGCGCGAGCGAACCGGGCGGGGGTCGCGCGTGGACACCTCGCTGCTGGCCGCGGCCATGGCGCTGCAGGAGCCGGTGCTGCGGGCGATGGTGCTGGCGGGCGAGCGGGGGCGGCGGACGGGACGCCCCCGCTGGGGCCCGCTCGACCGCCCGCTGCGCACGGCGGAGGGATGGCTGGTGGTGGAGATCGGGGGAGACGATGCGCGCCGGCGCCTGGCCGCGGCCTGCGGCGCGGGTGCCGCGGATGGGGACGAGGCCCTCGCCGCCCGGCTGGGCGCGCGGACGGCCGCGGAGTGGGAGCCGCAGCTGCGGCGGGCCGGGATCCCCGCCACCGCCGTACGCGAAGCGCTGGCGGGGGTGGCCGGCGATCCGCGCCTCGCCGGGATGCTGGAGCGCGTGGGCGGGGCCTGCTGGATGCCGGCTGCGCCCTGGCGGCTGGAGGCGTAGCGCACGGGCCGGATCGATGCCGCGCCTGAGGCTCGCTGTCTCAGCTCGTCGAGCGCGATCCCCCTAATCCCGGTGTGCACTCGAGGGAAAGCAGTTTCGACGCAGAGTCAGCAGAGGAAGCAGAGTCGTCCCTTGCACAGACCCCGACTCTGCTCACTCTGCTGACTCTGCGTGAGGTTCTTTCTTTTCTCGGATCTGGTATGACACACTGTTTTGGCGGATCTGGGATGAGCGGTCAACCGCCGTGCGCGGGGCGGCCGCCCGTGAAGACGGTCCCCGCGTCCACGAAGCAGAGCGGATTGCCGAAGGGGTCCCACCCGTAGAACGAGCGCTCGCCCCACGCGCGCACGGCGATGCCGTCGTCACGGGCGCGGAGCCCCGCCTCCACGGCGCGCGCGTACACCTCCTCCAGGTCGTCCACGGCGAAGTAGACCAGCTCGGGGTTGGGCGCGGCGTCGCGGCCGAACCCGTCCAGGCGGGGGTCCAGCAGGGCCAGCAGGGTGCCGCCGCAGTCGAAGTAGTGGCGGCTCTCCCACACGCGCTCGCCCGCGGTCCCCAGCAGGCGGGCGTAGAACGCGGCAGCCTGGTCGATGTCGGGAACGGGGACGATCACGCGGAACAGGCGCGGAACGCGCATGCGGCTTCCTCCTCCTCCTGACGGGGCGGACGAGCCGGCGCGCGTCGCCTACCCGGCTTCGGCCATCATCACCGAATAACCGTACGGGGTGTGCTCCACCGCGTCCAGCCGGAAGCCGGCAGAGCGCAGCAGCGCGCGGTACTCGTCCTCCCCCCGCTCGCGGCCGTGGCAGCCCACCAGCATCAGCAGGTCCATCAGCCGCGCGGGGTGGGGATCGGTGCCGGGGGGAAGGACCATCTCCACCAGCAGCAGCGTCTTCCCGGGCTCCATCGCCGCGCGGCAGCGGGCCAGCGCGCGTGCGGCGGCGGCGTCATCCAGCCCGTGCAGCACGCTCTTCAGCACGTACACGTCGCCGCCGGAGGGAACGGCTTCGAGGACGTCACCCTCGAACACGGCGCTGCGGCCGGCGAGCCCCGCCGCGCGCAGCCACTCGCGCGCGGCCTCGGCCAGGCGCGGGTGCTCCACCAGCACGCCCCGCAGGTGGGGGTGCGCGCGGAGGACCGCGGCCAGCAGCTCGCCGCGCCCGCCGCCCACGTCCACCACCGTGCGCGCGGCGGAGAAGTCGCGCGCAGCGACGAGCGCCGCCACCCCCGCCGTGTTCCCCGCCATCATCTCGTCGAAGACCGCCCCGTCCCCGGGATGATCGCCCAGGTACGCGAAGAACTCCGCGCCGAAAAGGTGCTCGAACGCGGGCTGGCCCGTGCGCACCGTGTGCTCCAGCGCGCCGAACACGCGGTAGCTCACGCCGCCGGACCAGAGCGCGAACGCGCGCATCGAGCCGCGCGCCCCCCGCCGCAGCAGGTCGGCCGCGGGGGTCAGCGCCCACCGCCCGTCCGCCGCTTCGGCGAACAGGCCGAACGCGGCCAGCGCACGCAGCAGCCGGTGCAGGGCGTGGGGGTCGGCGCCGGCGTCGCGCGCCAGCGCGTCCACGGGCCGTGGCCCGTCCGCCAGCAGGTCGGCGATGCCCAGCCTGGCGGCCACGTGCACCGCCTGCTGCACCTGGTTTCCCACCAGCAGACGCGCGAGATGGCTCCGCGGCGAGCCGCCGCCCGGGCGGCCCTGCCCCGTCGGCGGCGGCGAAGCCGGGGCGGGCGGCGAAAGGATGTCGGTCATCGCTGGCTCTCCACGCGGCGGGTGGATCTCGCCCGGTCCGGCGGCGGTCCCGCGCCGGCACGGGCTCACGAAGGTGCCGGGTGCCGCCCGCGTCTTCTTCCACGTTGCCCGGAGCGAGCAACCGGGAAGAAGACGGCGCGACGCCGCCCTCGCATCCGTTCGTCCCACCCGCCGCCCCCCTGGAACGGAGGCCGACGCCGATGCTGAGGGATGCTCGCCTGGTGCACCTGGTGCTGTACGTGCGCGACCTGGCCGTCTCGCGCGCCTTCTACGAGGGCGCGCTGGGGCTACACGTGCTGGACGAGGACGCCGGCTGGGTGCAGTACCGCGCCGGCCACGTGATCCTTCGCCTGCAGCGCGCCGCCGACTTCGGCGTGCGGCTGCGCGAAGGGGAAGACCGGTCGGTGGACCTCACCTTCCTGGTGGACGGCTTCGACGCGGTGCGCGAGGCGCTGGAGGCGCGCGGCGTCGCCTTCTCCCCCACGCTGCGGTACGCCGTGGGCACCACCGCCGACTTCTACGACCCCGACGGCCACTGGTTCTCGCTCTACGAGCCCGCGGAGGCGGCGCTCTCCTGGCCCAGCGGCGACAAGATCCGCGCCCTGCGCCGCGCCGCCGCCCTCGAGGCCGCGGGGACGCCGGCGCCGGGCGGCGGGCTGGACGGGCGGGCGCTGCTCTACCTCTTCCTGTTCGTGCGCGACCTGGAGGCCACGGAGGCGTTCTACCACGGCGTGCTGGAGCTGGAGGCGGTGGAGGGCGGGCCGTGCAAGCGCGTGGTCACCGGCGCGCCGCGGGGGGTGGTGAAGTACGACGCGGGGAGCGCGCTGCTGACCACGCACCACGCCGATGGCCCGCGCGCCGAGAGCCACCGGGTGACCACCCGCGGCTCGGGCGGCGTGGCGCTGGCGTTCCACGTTCCCGACCTGCGCGCCACGGCCGCCGGGCTGGCCGCCAGCGGCGTGGAGGTGTCGCCGCCGGAGACGGACGCGCTGGGAACCACCGCGCGCTTCAGCGACCCCGCCGGCCACCTGTACCACCTCTACCAGCCCTCGGCCCAGGTGCTGCGGCGCCCCGCCGGCGCGGCGCTGCAGCGCATCCTGGCCGCGGAGCTCGGCGCGGAGCTCCCCGCCACGGCCGCGGCCTGACGCCAGGCCATGGACGACGCCGGCACGCGGGGTGCGGCAGGTGCCCGCCTGCGAGAGCGCGGACTACCCGGACGGCTTCGCGGAGGAGAGCATGTCGATGGTGAGCAGGATGGCCATGGCGCGGACCATCGCCCGGCCGGGGGAGGGTGGATGATCACCGGCGACGAGGTGCGGCGGCTGGCGCTCTCGCTTCCCGGCGCCGAAGAGCGCGAGACGTGGGGGCATCCCACCTTCCGCGTGCGCGACAGGATCTTCGCCACGCTCGCGTCCGACGGGATGTCCGGCGGGGTGAAGACCACGCCGCAGGAGCAGGCGCTGCTGATCGCGTCGGACCCCGAGAGCTTTGCGGTGGCCGACTACGTGGGCCGCTACGGCTGGGTGTCGGTGGACCTCGCCACCGTGGACCCCGAGGTGATGCGCGGCATCGTGGTGGAGGCGTGGCGCCGCACCGCGCCCAAGGGGCTGGTGCGGAGCCACGACGGGGGCGGCTGAGCGCCCGGGGGCCCGCGCCCGTTCCCCCCCCTCAGCCGTGGGCCGGATGCCGCGCGTACGCGGGCTGGTACAGGTCCAGCTCCACGTCGGGCGTCACCCGGAAGCTCACCAGGCGGCCCCATCCCTCGTCGCTGACCTCCGAGGTGAACTCGACGCCCTTCGCCCGCATCTCGGCCATCGTGGCCTCCAGGTCGTCGCAGTAGAACGAGATCTCCGGCACGCCGCCTTCCTTCGCGTTCCCCTCCCCCGACGCCGTCTCGCCGCCCTCCGCCTCGTCGCCCTCGCCCACGGGGTGCGCGGCGATCTCGCTGGCCGGCACGTCGAAGATCAGCCATCCCCCGCCCGCGTCGGTGAACGCCAGGCCGAGCTTGTCGCGCAGAAAGGCGCGCATCTCGTCCGCGTGGCGCGTGTAGTACGTCACGTGCAGACCCTGGATCATGGGAACCTCCATCGTTTCGGCTGGGGAACGTGGCCGGCGCGGCGCCCCCCGGCGCCGCACGCTCCGGGCCACGCCGGGCGAACGGTTTGGCGCCGCCGGCGCGCACCGTTTTCTCTCGCTTTTCGCGGGGCCGGCGCCGCCCGTCGCGACCGGCACCCGGGGCTGCACGGCTCTCCCCGTCCCCGGACCGGGCAACGCAGAAGAAGACCGTGCGCCCCGCCCGCACCATGATTGACTGCTGGCACCCGCGACCCGGCTGTCCGCCGTTTTCGCCGGGGTGCAGCCGTCGCCATTCACCAGGGAGGGAGACATGGCTGGTCCCAGCGGGCCGCGCGGCCCGAACACCGACAAGATCCGCGACCGCAACAAGGCCTCCGTCCGCCGGGTGCTCGAGGCGTTCAACACCGGCAACCTCCGCCTCATCGACGAGGCCATCCACCCCGACCTGCGGGACTACACGCCCGGCATCCGCTCCAGCCCGAACCGCCGCGGCGTGCAGATGCAGGTGGAGATCTTCCGCAGCCAGTTCCCCGACGTCCACTTCAAGGAGGAGTACACCATCGCCGAGGGAGACATGGTCTTCCTTCGCTGGGAGATGACCGGGACCCACCGGGGAAAGCTGCTGGGACGGGAGGGGACCGGCAGGAAGATCACCCATCACGGGCACGAGATCCTGCGCCTGGACAAGGATGGCAGGATCATCGAGCACACCGACTCGTTCAACGTGGTCACCTTCCTGGACAAGCTGGGGCTGATGGACGCGGAGATGCTGACGCGGCTGCGGCAGTCGCAGATCCTGTCCGGCGAGGCGGTGATCGACACGGAGTACGCGCTGGCCGACAAGAGCCTGCTGGCCGCGGACGCGACGTTCGCGGCGTAGGCCGCGGAGGACGGGAGGAGGGCGCAGGGAACTGATACCGAACCCGCAAAAAGACTCGTCTCACGCAGGGGAAGCAGAGGAAGCGGAGAACCACTCCGCTTCCTCTGCTCTGCGTGACACCGTTCTTTCGCCCTGAGTGGATATGAAAATGTCTTCCTCAGCATCCTCGCTCTCCATCATCAGGCGCCCATGATCTCGCCCACCTTCACGCCCGCCGGCCACTTGAGCACCTCGGCCCACGGCTGGTAGAGGAAGAACGGGTGCCCGGTGGGCGCCTCGAAGCGCGCCACGTCGCCGATCTGCGACTTCACCGGCGCCTGGGTAAAGCGCACGCCGCCCGCCTCGAGCCTCCGCGCCGCCTGGTGGATGTCGTCCACCAGGAACACGGGGGCGATGCCGCGCGCGTGCTCGGGGTCCAGCGCGCGCGGCGAGTACACCCGCCCGAAGTCGTCCACCACGGGGCTGCGGTGGATGTGGTGCGTCGTCAGCAGCATTCCCCCCGCGTCGTACTTGGCGATCCCCTTCTCCTCGGGGGGGCAGGCGGGGTTGCAGCAGTGCACCCGCTCCACCGGGGACAGCCCCAGCACCCCCTCGAAGAAGGCGTCGGCCTCGGACGACGAGGGGACGAAGAGGAAGAGGTACACCAGCGGCTTTCCGTCCAGCCCGCCCGCCCCCGCCGGCGCGGACGCCGGGCCGATCGGCGCCGAGCCCCCCTTTCCGCACGCCGCCCACACCTCGCGCAGCTTGGCCGCGCTGGGCCAGGAGAGCGCGGTGGCCGAGGGCTCGTAGATCATCAGCCGGTGGCCGTTGGGGTCGTAGAAGTCGGTCACGCGGCCGATCTCGTAGGTGCGGCGGCGGATGAAGGAGACGCCGCGCGCCTCCAGGTCGGCGCGCGCGGCGTTCAGGTCGTCCACCAGGAACACCACGTCCGACGCGTCGTCGCGGCGGCCGGCCAGGGCCACCCCGTAGTCCGACGCGCGGAACAGCGCCAGGATCACCCGCCCGGCGTCGAGCTTGACCGAGTCCTCGTCGGCCTCGATCACCCGCAGCCCCAGCCGGCGCTCGTAGTACTCGCGCGACTCGGCGATGTCGTACACGTACAGGATCAGGTATCCCACGCTGGCCCCCGCCAGCGCGGCCCCCGCCACCTCCGGCGGGGGCAGGGTCTCGGTCGCGGCCATCCCAGGATCTCCTTTCACCCGCCGGGCGGGATGTTCTGGTTGATGCGGAACACGTTCTCGGGGTCCCACCGGGCCTTGAGCGCCGCCAGCCGCTCCCACGCCCCCGGGGTGTACGCCTGGCGCACGCGGGCCGGGCCCTCGTCCCCCAGCTCGTTCACGTACACGCCGTCCGTGCACGGGCGCACCGCGCGCCACACCCCGTCCACCCACGCCCGGTGCCGCGCGAAGGCGGCCGGGTCCTCCCATACGGCGGTGACCGCCACGTCGAAGGCCGTCCCGCGCCGGCCGAAGGCGGTCTCCTGGTCGCCCACGCGCGCCACCGCGCCCCCCAGCGACGACACCATCACGATCGAGAAGGGCGATTCGACCCCGGACCCCCCGGCCGCCAGCGCATCCACCACCGCGTCGGCCAGCGCGGGAAGGTGGCCCGAGCGGCCGTAGCTGTGGCGGCCGAACACGCCGGCCGCGTCGTACATCCGCTGCAGCCGCGCGTACGGCATGGGGGCGATGCGGTCGATCAGCGGCTCTCCCAGCTCCGCCAGCGGGGCCAGGTCGCGCCGCGCGTCCTCCGCCGGGCCCGCGTGGCAGACGGCGATCGCGGCCACGGGCGCGCCGACCAGGGGGGGCGGGACGAAGGGCGCCGGGGGCAGGAGCAGGAGGTTGCAGAGCGCGCACAGGTCGCCGGGCGCATCCTCCATCCACCCGCGGTAGAACCGCAGCACCTCGCCGGCGCGGGCGGCGGGATAGAACGCCATCCCCCCGGTCACCTGCGGGCCCACGGGGTGGACGCGGTACTCCAGCTCCGTCACGATCCCGAAGTTGCCGCCCCCGCCGCGCAGCCCCCAGAACAGGTCCGCGTTCTCCGCCGCGCTCGCGGTCACCCGCCGCCCGTCCGCGGTCACCACGTCGGCGGAGAGCAGGTTGTCGATCGCCAGCCCGTGGCGGCGCATCAGCCAGCCGTAGCCGCCGCCCAGCGTGACGCCCGCGATGCCGGCGGACGAGATGCGCGCGCCCGTGGTCGCCATCCCGAACGCCTGCGTCTCGTGGTCCAGCTCGCCCCAGGTGAGCCCCGCCTGCGCGCGGACGGTGCGGCGCGCCGGGTCCACGCGCACCCCCTTCAGCG
>DASTNU010000002.1:0-5250 GCA_035720605.1 Longimicrobium sp.
TTGCTGGCGCATTGGTTGCGGTCAAGTGTAAGCCACTTGCGCGGTTACATCCCACAACCGTACACTCGGGCCAACCCCGGTCCGAGAGGAGCGAATGGCCACGGCAGCCCTGATCCGCTACACCCCGGAAGAGTATCTCGCCCTCGAGCGCCACGCCGAGCTCAAGAGCGAGTACATCGACGGCCGCATCATCGCGATGACGCCGGGCGGCTCGGCTCCGCACAATTACATCGCGGGCAACATCTACGCTGGCCTGCTCACCCGGTTCAGCGGACGGGGATGCCACGTCTATTTCTCCGACGTGAAAGTTCGCTTCGGGCGGGGCGGGACCAACTACACGTATCCGGACGTGATGGCGTTATGTGGGACGCCCCGGTACGAAGACGGGTTCAAGGATACGCTCGATAATCCATCCCTGATCGTGGAAGTGCTGTCCGACAGCACAGAACGGTATGACCGCGGCGAAAAGTTCTCTGGTTACCAGGCGCTGGATTCGTTGCGGGAGTACGTGCTGGTTTCCCAGAATCAGGTGAAAGTCGAACGCTTTTGGCGGCAGGGTGATTTCTGGGTGTATTCGGCGTTCATGGATCTGGACGCTTCCATCGAGTTCGAATCGGTACGATCCTCCTTCTCATTGCGTGAGATCTATCTCCGGACGCAGTTCGTTCCGGAGGATTTCGGCGATTCCGACCCGCCGTAGAACGCGGGGCGCTCATCCCGCCGGTGGAGCCGATGCGATGAGCGGCTGCACGACGAACTCGTTGGATGGGGTGAGGGTGACGGCGTAGATCTCGTCGAAGCCTTCCTCCATCCGCGGCTCCTCCAGCTTCTTGTACGTGCCCAGGATACCGGGGATGGGGACGGCGGCCTTGCCCTGCCGCAGCCGGTTGCGCGCGATGGCGGCGCGCGTCTCCGTGCGGAAGAAGTAGCAGACCACGCGGTACCCCGCCGCCCTGGCCGCGGCGATGTACGGCGCCCGCTCCTCCGCGCGCACGCTGGTGTTGTCCACCACGAATGGCTGCTTCCCCTCGATGCACGCCTGCAGCAGCAGCCGCTCGCGGTTCCGCGTCTTCAGCAGGTCGCGGCTGATGCGCACGTGCGTGTCGAAGAACCGCTGCGCGTAGAACGTCGACTTTCCCGACGCCTGGATCCCCACCAGGATCACCGCCTCCATCTCCCCCTCCAGTTCCCGTTCCGCCCTCGTAGCTCTCCAGCAGGCAAGGATCGCGCAGCAAAAAGCAAGGGGCCTCACACAGAGTCAGCAGAGTGAGCAGAGTACTGGCGCTGATCCCTCTGCCGACTCTGCGTGAGGTCCCTTTTTTTGCCTCTGCAGACCTTGTGCGTTGTGCGGAGGCGCCGGGGGGTGGTATGCTAGGCCCGGCACCCTGCTTCCCCTGGCGAGGACGTTCGGCGGTACCATGGAAGAGGCGCACCTGCTCAGGCCCGTCCTGATCATCCTTGCGGCGGCGATCGCCGTGGTGTCGCTCTTTCGCCGGCTGCGCGTGAGCCCCGTGGTCGGCTACCTGTTCGCGGGGGTGCTCATCGGCCCGCACGGGCTGGGGCTGATTCGCGAATCCGAGGCCGTGGCGACGCTGGCGGAGCTCGGCGTCGTCTTCCTGCTGTTCGCCATCGGGCTGGAGCTTTCGCTGGGCCGGCTGTTCGCCATGCGCCGCCACGTGTTCGGCATGGGGACGCTGCAGGTGGTGATCAGCGGCGGCATCATCTTCGCCCTTTGCCGGCTGGCGGGGCTGCCGGCCAGCGAGGCGCTGGTGCTGGGCGGGGGGCTGGCGCTCTCGTCCACCGCGGTGGTGATGCGCACGCTGCAGGACGACCACGCCGTGCACACCCAGGCCGGGCGGATGGCGCTGGCCGTGCTGCTGCTGCAGGACCTGGCCGTGGTGCCACTGCTGACCATCGTCCCCCTGCTGGGCGGCGACGGCGGCACCCTGGTGTGGGACCTGGGCGTCGCAGCGGCCAAGGCGGCGGCCGCGCTGGCCATCATCATGGCCGCGGGGCGGCTGCTGCTGCGCCCCGTGCTGCGCGGGGTGGCGGCCGCGCGCACGCCGGAGCTGTTCACCGCCATCACCCTGTTCGTGGCGCTGGGGGTGGCCTCGGCCACGGCGCTGGCGGGGCTCTCCATGGCGCTGGGCGCCTTCCTGGCCGGGCTGCTGATCTCCGAGACGGAGTACCGGCACCAGGTGGAGGCCGACATCGCGCCCTTTCGCGGGCTGCTGCTGGCGCTCTTCTTCATGGCGATCGGGATGGGGATCGACGTGCGGCTGCTGGCCGGCAACGCGCACGTCGTGGCCGCGGCGGTGCTCGCCCTGCTGGTCGTGAAGGCGATGGTGGCGGCGGGGCTGGCGCGGGCGTTCCGGCAGCCGCCGGGGACCGCCGTCTTCGTGGGCATCACCCTGGCGGCGGCGGGGGAGTTCGGCTTCGTGCTGGTGACGCTGGGGATGGGCGCCGGCGCGCTCTCGCCCCGCGTGGGCGGCCTGGCGCTGCTGGTGGTCGCCGTCTCGCTGGCCGCCACCCCGCTGCTGATGCGGATGGGCCGCACGGCGGCGCGCCGCGTGCACCGCGCCGCCGGCGGCGACGGCGGGGAGCTGGAGCGCGAGGCGCACGGGCTGCGGAGGCACGCGCTGGTTCTGGGCCTGGGCCGCGCGGGGAGGACGGTGGCGCAGCTGCTGGAGACGACGGGGCGCGAGTACGTGGCGCTGGACGTGGACCCGGAGGCGGTTGCCGCCGGCCGCGCGCGGGGCATCCCCGTCTTCTTCGGCGACGCCAGCCGGCCGGAGGTGCTGCGGGCGGCCGGGGTGGACCGCGCGTCGGCCGTGGTCATCACCGTGGACGACGGGCCCTCCGCCAGCCGGGCGCTGCACGCGGTGCGCGCGGCGGACGACGACGTGCCGGTGGTGGTGCGGGCGCGCGACACCGCGCAGTGCGGCACGCTGGAGCAGGCCGGGGCCACCGCGGTGGTGCCGGAGCTGGTGGAGGGAAGCCTGCAGCTGGGCGGGCGGCTGCTGCTGGCGCTGGGCGAGCCGGAAGACGCGGTGGAGGCCGCGCTGGCCGAGATGCGAGGGAACCGCTATCAGCGGCTGGTGGACGCGATCCCGCACCAGGGGGACGCGCCCGCCGCCGCGGCGCCGGAGGAGCGCGCATGAACGTACAGGAGCACGACCTGCCGGGGGTGGGAAAGAAGTTCGCCATCACCACCAACGACGAAGACCGGCTCACGCTCATCATCCACAACACCGGGCACCGCGAGCTGTACTTCTTCGAGCGCGGGGAGGACTTTCCCGCCCACGCGCTGCGGCTGGAAGACGCCGAGGCGCGCAAGCTGGGCGCGCTGCTGGGGGGCGCCTACTTTCAGCCCGCGGTGGCCGAGTCGATGGAGATGGTGCTGGGGCAGCTGTCGGTGGACTGGCTGGCGCTGCCGGCGGAGTCGCCGCTGGCCGGGGTGACGGTGGCGGACACGCGCATGCGCCAGCGCAGCGGCGCCAGCATCATCGCCGTCATCCGCGGCGGCGAGGCGCACCCCAACCCGCAGCCGGACGAGCGGCTGCTGGCCGGCGACACGCTGATGGTGATCGGGAGCCGCGAGCAGGTGCGTGCCGCGTCGGAGATGGTGCGCGGAAACGGGCCGCGGGGCGGCTGACCGGTGCACGGCAACTTTCTGCTGGGCGCGGGCGCCGTGCTGGGGGCGCTCGCGCTGGCCGGCGTCCTGGCGCGGCTGCTGGGGCAGTCGGTGATCCCCGCGTACATCGTGATGGGGATCGCCCTGCGCGGCGCGGGGCTGGACGCGCACCTGGTGGAGGTGCTGGCCACCCTGGGCGTCGTCCTCCTCCTCTTCTTCATGGGGCTGGAGTTCTCGCTGGGCGCCCTGCTGCGCAACCGCCGCCGCATCGTGCGCGACGGGTCGGTGGACCTGCTGGTGTGCTTTCCCCCCGGTCTGATCGCGGGGCTCCTCCTGGGGTGGGGATGGACGGCGGGGCTGCTGCTGGGGGGCGCGCTGTACGTCTCGTCCAGCGCCATCATCGCCAAGGCGACCATCGAGATGCGCCGCAGCGCCAACCCCGAGACGGAGTCGGCGCTGGGGGTGCTGGTGTTCGAGGACCTGGCGATGGCGCTCTTCCTGGCGATGATCTCCGGCGCGGTGCTGGTGGACCAGCCGGACGCGGGGCGGGTGATCGTGGGGATGGGGCGCGCCATGCTCTTCTGCGGCGTGGTGACGGCGGCGGCGGTGTTCGGCCGGCGGCTGCTGGAGCGCGCCTTCGACGTGGAGAGCGAGGAGCTGTTCCTGCTGCTGGTGAGCTCCGTCCTGCTGCTGCTCTCGTGGGCGGCGATGGCGGCGGGGCTGTCGGAGGCCATCGGCGCCTTCCTGGCCGGGCTGATGCTTTCCGAGACGGAGCACCGCGAGCGGGTGCAGCGCATCTTCGCGCCGCTGGAGGGACTGTTCGCCGCGGTCTTCTTCCTGGCCTTCGGGCTCTCCGTGGATCCCGGCGCGCTGGCGGAGGTGTGGCCGGTCGCCCTGGGGCTGGCGGTGCTGGGGACGGCGGCCAAGGTGGGGGCGGGATGGTGGATCGGGCGGCTCTCGGCGTATCCCCGGCGCGCGGCGCTCTCGCTGGGGCTCACGCTGGTGCCGCGGGGCGAGTTCTCCGTGCTGCTGGCGGGGATCGCGGCCGCGGCCGGGCTGGCGAGGGTGAGCGCGACGATCGCGGGGGCGGTGCTGGCGCTGTCGCTGCTGGGGACGGCGGGGATGCGCTACGCGCCGGAGATCTCGCGCCGCGCCTTCCCGCGGCAGACGCCCACGCTGGCGGAGCGCGGCTTTCGCGCGGACCTGGCGATGCACGGGCCTCCACCGGCCGCCTCGCCTTCGCCCCAGGAAGAGCGGCGGCGGGCGGGAGAGGCGGAACCACCCGCGCCGCCCTGGCTCCACAACGACTGAAACGCGGCTACGACGTCACGCGGTCGCCTTCGCGGACACGGTGCAGGCGGGAATCCGCGCGCCACGGCTGGCCACCAGCTCCGGACGGTGGGTTCCCCGGAGACGGTCCGCGTGGCTCATGCGGTTGAAGCCCTGCGCAGTTTGCAGGGCTTTCCGCCGTTCCAGCCGTGGATTCAGCCGCCCGGGCGTAAGGCCGGATCCGCGCTTCAGGGCCGGCCACGAGGTGCGGACGGTAGATTCCTCGGTCGCGCGCCGGGTGCGGTGGAACGGAATAGTTCTCTGCAGCGCTCCGTCGGAATGACAGT
>DASTNU010000003.1:0-5143 GCA_035720605.1 Longimicrobium sp.
GGCCCCTGCCCACCACCCTGCTGGACGCACAGCAGAAAGCGTTCGACGCCGCTGCCGCCAGCTGCGACATCCTCTTCACCCCCGGCAAGACGGTGGTGTACGCCCTCCAGCAGCGCATCGCCGAGCTGGACGCGCAGATCAGCGCCAACGTGAGCCAGGTGCTGCACGATTCCCGCTTCCAGACGCTGGAGGCGTCGTGGCGCGGCCTGCAGGGCCTGGTGATGAACGCCGACACCTGCGAAATGCTCAAGCTGCGGGTGCTGAGCGCCACGGCCGACGAGCTGTACAAGGACCTTTCCAACGCCATCGACCGGGACCAGAGCGCCCTGTTCAAGAAGCTGTACGAGGAGGAGTACGGCACCTTCGGCGGCAACCCCTACGGCGTGCTGCTCTACGACTACGAGTTCGGCCGCAGCTCGGGCGACGTCGACGACACGGCCCACGCCAACGACTTCGAGCTGGCCAGGCTCCTCTCCGGGGTGGCCGCGGCCGCGCACGCCCCCCTGATCGCCGCCGCCGGTCCCAGCCTGTTCGACCGCGACTGGAAAGACTACCGCACGCTCGGCGTGCCGCGCGACCTGTCGAAGATCTTCGACAGCATCGACATGAAGCCGTGGTCGGACCTGCGCGCCACCGACGACTCGCGGTACCTGTCGCTGGTGATGCCCCGGGTGCTGATGCGCCTGCCGTACGGCCATGAAACCGACACCGTCACCGGCATGACCCCGGTGGACGGGATGGACTTCGACGAGCTGCTCACCGAGCCGTCCACGGGAATGCAGCACGAGGACTACCTGTGGGGCAACGCGGTGTGGGCGCTGGGCGGGCTGATCACCGACGCGTTCAGCCAGTACCAGTGGTGCGCGGCCATCCGCGGCAAGGAGGGCGGCGGCCTGGTGAGCGACCTGCCCCTGCACACCTTCACCACCCCCGCCGGCGACGTGGCGCCCAAGGTGCCCACCGAGGTCGCCATCACCGACCGGCGCGAGAAGGAGCTGAACGACCTGGGCTTCATCGCCCTCTGCTACGAGAAGGGGACCACCGACGCGTGCTTCTTCGGCGGCGCCACCGTGCAGAAGCCGGTGGTCTACACCAACCCCGCCGCGAACGCGAACGCGAAGGCCTCGGCGCTGCTGCCGTACATCCTCACCGCGTCGCGCTTCGCCCACTACATCAAGAAGATCGTGCGCGAGAAGGTGGGCAGCTTTCAGACGCGCGGCGAGCTGGAGGCCTACCTCAACAACTGGATCGCCGACTACGTGCTGATCAACGACGACGCGTCGCAGACGTCCAAGGCGAGCTACCCGCTGCGCGCGGCGCGCATCGACGTGACCGAGGTGACGGGCTCGGTGGGGTCGTACAACGCCACCGTGTTCCTGCAGCCGCACTTCCAGCTGGAAGAGCTCACCGCCTCCATCCGCCTGGTGGCGAGCCTCCCCGCGGCGCCGTCGTCGTCCTGAGCCGGACTCGCCCGCCGGACGCGTGCACGGCGCGCGCGTCCGGGGGCACCCCTGATTCGCGAACCGCAACCAACCACCGAACGAGGAACGAACCATGGACATGATCCTGATGAAGGTCCCCAGCGTGACGGGAACCAGCATGGTGAAGGGATTCGAGGGGCAGATCGAGCTGATGTCGTACAGCCACGGCATCTCCATGCAGGTGACCGGCGACGTGAGCAACGCCGAGCGCACCTCGGGAAAGCCGCGCCACCAGGACTTCAACGTCACCAAGTACATGGACCAGTCGTCGCCCACGCTCTACCAGAAGCTGTGCCAGGGGGCCGACCTGGGCTCCGTGATCGTCACCGTGGGCCGCAACGACAACGGCAGCGTGATCCCGCTCATCGTCTACACCTTCGGCCAGGCCGTGCTTTCGTCGATGAGCGTGGGCGGCGGCGGGGGCGACAAGCCGGTCGAGTCGCTGTCGATCAACTACGGCTCCATCCAGTGGGCCTACCAGGCCCAGAAGGAGGCCGGCGGCAAGGGCGGAACGGCGTCCACCAGCTGGAACGTGGCCGACAACTCGGCCACGTAGGCCATGTCCATCCCCTCTTCCCGTCCGGCGCCGCCGGCGCCCGCGCTCCTCTTCGACCGCCTGGCCGACGGAGACCTGGCCGCCCGCCAGGAGCGGGTGCCGCTGCGCGCGCTGGACGGGGAGCAGCTGCGGGCCTCGGTGCTGCGCGAGCTGGGCGACCTGCTCGACACCCGCTCCGCGTTCACCGAGGCGGAGCTGCAGCGCCGCGCCCGCACCACCCTGGAGTACGGCGTGCCGGGCGGCGGCCCCGCCTATCCGGCCGACGCCGCCAGCCGCGGCGACCTGGCGGCGCGCATGCAGGCCGCCATCGCCGCCTACGAGCCACGGCTGAGGGACGCCGAGGTCACCGTGCGGCCGGTGGACGGGCGCCCGCTGGAGCTGGTGGCGCAGGTGCGGGCGGTGCTGGCGGCGGGGACCGCACCGGTCCCCGTCGGGTTCACCCTTCCACTGGGCGCTCCCCGCCCCAGGACGCCATGAGCGAGCTTCCGCCACAGGGGCTGCTGGACTACTACAACGCCGAGCTGGCGTACCTGCGCAACGTGGGCGGCGAGTTCGCCGCCGCGCACCCCAAGGTGGCGTCGCGCCTGCAGCTGGGCGCGCACGAGTGTCCCGACCCGCACGTGGAGCGGCTGATCGAGTCGTTCGCCTTTCTCACCGCCCGCCTGCAGCGCACCCTGGAGGTGGAGGTGCCGGGGATCTCCTCGGCGCTGCTGGAGGTGCTGTATCCCCACTACCTGAGCCCGGTGCCGCCGGTGACGGTGGCCGAGCTGGCGGCGGAGGGCAGGCCTGGCACCCCCTACGAGGTGCCCGCCGGGACGCCGCTCTTTGCCGCGAACGCCGACGGGAGGGGCGAGGTGTGCCGCTTTCGCACCGGCTACCCCGTGACGCTGCAGCCGCTGCAGGTGGGCCAGGCGGCTTTGGAGGAGGCGGCCGCGTACCCCTTTCTGCGCGGCGTGCCCCGCGCCGCGCAGGTGGTGCGGGTGCGGCTGGACCCCGTGGGGGTGACGATGGACAAGGTGCGGCCCGGGCGGCTGCGCTTTTACCTGGGCGGCGAGATGAGCACGGCGGCGGCGCTGTACGAGCTCCTGTTCGGGCACCTGCTGGGGGTGGCGGTGCTTTCCGACGGCCAGGTGCCGGAGGGCGGGCCGCGGATGCTGCCGCCCGCCGCGCTCACCCCCGTGGGGCTGGGCGCCGGCGAGGGGCTGCTCCCCACGCCCGCCACGGCGCACCCCGCGTACCGGCTGCTGCAGGAGTACTTCACCATCCCCCGCAAGCTGCTCTTCTTCGACCTGGACGGGCTGGACCGGCACCGGGCCGAGGCGTACGTGGAGCTGCTCTTCGTGCTGGACCGCCGCGCGCCCGGGCGGCTGGCGGTTTCCGCGCAGAACTTCCGCCTGGGGTGCACGCCGGTGGTGAACCTGTTCGAGCGCCTTTCCGAGCCGCTGCGGGTGGACCAGCAGCGCGTGGAGTACCGGCTGGTGGCCGACGCGCGCCGCGAGCGGGTGACGGAGATCCACTCGGTGCTCGAGCTCACGGCCGCACCCGGCGGCGGGCAGGACGCGGCGGTGTTCGAGCCGTTCTACTCGTACACGCACGCCATGGATGCGAAGCAGCGCACCTTCTGGCACGCGCGGCGGGTGCCCTCGCAGCGCGCGGGGCTGCCGGGGAGCGACGTGATGCTCTCCTTCCTGGACCTGGGGGGCGCGCACGTGGCCCCGCCGGCGCAGACGGTGTGGGGGCGGGTGCTGTGCACCAACCGCCGCCTGGCGGAGCAGCTCCTTCCCGGCGACCTGCTGCAGATGGAGGTGGCGGCGCCCGTACGCTCCGTCACCGTGCTGCATCCGCCCACGCCCGCGGTGCAGCCGCCGCTGGGGGCGCAGACGCTGTGGCGGCTGGTGTCGCAGCTGTCGCTGAACCACCTGTCGCTGGCGGGGGCGGACGCGGACGCCAGCCTGCGCGCCCTGCAGGAGATCCTGCGCCTGTACGCCGCCTGGGGCGACCCCACGGCGGAGGCGCAGGTGGGCGGCCTCCGGAAGCTGACGGCCACGCCGGGCGTGCGCCGCGCGGGCACGGCGCCGTGGTCGGGCTTTGCCCGGGGGACGGAGATCGAGCTGCTGATGGACGAGGCGGCGTACGACGGGGGGAGCGCCCTGCTGCTAGCCACGGTGCTGGACCGCTTCTTCGCGCTGTACGCGTCGCTCAACTCGTGGACGCGGCTCGCCGTGCGGCGGCAGGGCAAGGAGGGCGTGTGGAAGACGTGGGACGCCCGCGTCGGCGACCGGCCGCTGCTGTGAGCGGGCCGCTGCTGGACCGGCTGCGGGCGCACCCCGGCGCCTTCGACTTCTACCAGGCGGTGCGCCTGCTGGAGCGGACGGGCCGCGCCGGCACCGCCAGCCCCGGCGAGGGGGCCGACCCGGCGGCCGAGCCGGTGCGCTTCCGGGCCGCCAACGACTTCGCCTTTCCCCCGGCCGACCTGGTGTCGGTGCGGGCGGAGCCCGGCCGCCAGCCCGAGATGACGGTGGCGTTCCTGGCGCTGGGCGGCGCGCAGGGCCCGCTCCCGGTGCCGCTGGCGGAGCGGGTGCAGGACCGGCTCTCCGACAACGACACCGCCACCCGCGACTTCCTGGACCTGTTCCACCACCGCCTGGTCTCCCTGGCCTACCGCATCGGGCGGCGGACGCGGCCGGTGCTGCAGGAGGCGCCGCCGGAAAAGACGGAGACCGCCGGCTACCTGCGCGCGCTGGTGGGGCTGGGCACGCCGGGGCTGCAGCGGCGGCTGCTGCCGGGGGTGGACGACCGGGCGCTGCTGGCCCGCGCCGGGCTGCTGGCGCACGAGGTCCGCTCGCAGGCCGGGCTGCGGGGGCTGCTGGCCGACCACTTCGGGGTGGCCGTCCGCATCGAGCCGCTCGTCGGCCGCTGGCTGGCGATCCCGGAAGACCAGCGGACGCGCATCGGAAGCACGGGCGCCAGCCGCACGCTGGGGAGCGACGCCGTGCTGGGCGCGCGCTGGCACGATCCGCAGGCCGCCGTGGGCATCCGCCTGGGGCCGATGGGGATCGATCTCTACCGCTCCTTCCTCCCGGCCGACCCCGTGACGGGCGACCCG
>DASTNU010000004.1:0-2749 GCA_035720605.1 Longimicrobium sp.
TGCCGGAGGCGCTGTCGCGCCGGTTCCGCCAGCTGCAGGGCGCGAGCCTGACGCTCTCGGGCCGCAACCTGAAGACGTGGACCGACTACACGGGCCTGGACCCCGAGGTGAGCAACTTCGGAACCCAGCAGATCGCGCGCGGCGTGGACGTGGCGCCCTTCCCGCCCAGCCGCAGCTTCTGGCTCACCTTCAACCTGGGATTCTGAGCCAATGACCACACGCATCATTGCGGGGATGCGCCGCCCCCTGGCGGTCTTCGCCCTGCTGGCGGCGGCGGGCGCCTGCGGCGACCTTACCGTCCCCGACTACAACAACCCGGCGGTCGACGAGTTCATCACCAACCCCACGCCGGGCGCCATCCGCGCCGCGGCCACGGGGCTGCAGATCGGCGCGCGCGCCGGGCTCACGGAGCGCACCGGCTACGTGGCCATGCTGGGGGTGGTGGGCCGCGAGAGCTACATCCTGGACAGCTCCGACCCGCGCTACGTGAGCGAGCTGCTGCAGGGCCCGCTCAGCAACAGCGGCGCCTTCGGCGCCGGCATGTGGATCGGCCGCTACGCCAACATCCGCAACGCCAACCTGCTGCTGCAGGCGCTGGACAACTCGGAGGGGTTCACGGCCGCCCAGCAGGAGGCCATCCGCGGCTGGGCCAAGACCTGGCAGGCGCTGGACTTTCTGCTGGTCGTCAACACCCGCGACGCGAGCGGCGCGCCCATCGCGGTGGAGGGCGCCTTCGACGAGCCGGCCCCGTTCGTCAACCGGGCGGCGGTGTTCGCGCACATCGTGGGGCTGCTGGACCAGGCGCGCACGCACCTGCAGGCCGGGGGGTCGGCGTTCCCCTTCCCCGTGGGCGGGGGGCTGGGCGCGTTCGACACGCCCGCCACCTTCCTGCAGTTCAACCGCGCGCTGCGGGCGCGGGTGGCCGTGTACCTGGGCGACTACGCGACGGCCATCGCCCTCCTCCCGCAGACGTTCGTGAGCACCGCGGCGAGCCTGGACCTGGGCGCGTACCACACCTACGCCATCTCCGAGGGGAACGGGAACGAGCTCTCCAACACCTTCATCTACGCGCGGCCGGCGGTGGTGTCCGACGCGGAGCTGCAGGTGGGCGGCACCACGGTGGACGCGCGGGTGGTGGCCAAGGTGGAGGCGCACCCCTCGCCGCGCTCGCAGCAGGGGGTGTCGTCGGACCGGCGCTTCCGGATGTACCCCGACGCCTCGGCGGACCTGCCCATCATCCGCAACGAGGAGCTCATCCTGCTGCGGGCCGAGGCGCGGTGGTTCACGGGCGACAAGCCGGGGGCCATGGCGGACCTGAACTTCATCCGCGCCACGTCGGGCGGGCTGGCGCCCATCGCCCAGCCGGCGACGGACGCCGACTTCATCACGGCGCTGCTCAAGGAGCGGAAGTTCTCGCTGCTGTTCGAGGGCGGGCACCGCTGGATCGACGCCCGCCGCTTCGGCCGGCTGGAGTCGCTGGGACGCGACGTGGCCACGCACATCATCGTGCCGCGCTGGGCCATTCCCGAGGCCGAGTGCCTGGCCCGCGACCTCCCGTCGCCCTGCAACGTGGCGTAACGGAAGCCGTCAGCTGAACGGCGAGGCGCCGCACGGGTTCTCCCGTGCGGCGCCTTGCTGTTCGCCCCTCGACGCTCGAGAGCCGATGCAAGATCTTGAAAAGAATCGAGGTACAGAGGAACAGGGTCAAACAGAGGTCCCATCCCTGCGTTGTTCTCCTCCTCTGTTTGACTCTGTACGATTGCTGTTGTTTTCCGGACCTCCGGAACGTCAGGCGATGCGGTACACGGGGACGGTAAGGCGGCGGTTGCGGGCCTTTTCCTCGTACATGGCCTTGTCGGCACGCAGGATGGCGCCGTCGATCCCCTCCGCGCCGGCGAAGTCCGCGGCGCCGATGCTCACCTCCAGCTTCGCCAGCCCCGCCTGCGCCCCCGCCGCGCGGTTGGCCTCGTGCAGCGCGGCGCGGATGCGCGGCACCACGTCGGCCGGGAGCGCGGCGGGGAACAGCACCAGGAACTCGTCGCCGCCCCAGCGATACACGCGGTCCAGGGGCCGCACGCTGGCGCGGATGGTCTCCACCAGCCGCCGCAGCAGCTCGTCGCCGGCGGCGTGGCCGTAGGCGTCGTTCACGGCCTTCAGGTTGTCCATGTCCAGCATCATCGCCGTGCCGAAGCGCGCGCCCACCGCCTCCAGCCCCACGCCGTCCTGGTAGGCGCGGCGGTTCAGGGCGCCCGTCAGCGGGTCGTACAGCGACACGCGCTTCAGCCGGTCGTGCGCCACGGAGAGCTGCGCGCGGGCGTCGTCGGCCTCGCGCTTGGCGTCTTCCAGCAGCACCACCACCATCCCGTACCCCAGCAGCACCTGCAGCAGCAGGTCCAGGTAGCTGTTGTACTGGAGAAGGAAGTCCAGCGGCGCGCTGCTCGGCTGCTGCAGCGCGGGAATGCCGCCCATGGCGAACGCCAGCGCGTAGCCCAGCCAGAGCACCGAGATCATCCCGAACACCGCGCCCGTACCCCGGCTGCCCAGCGTGCCGCGCGAGGCGGGAAGGCGCAGCAGCAGCCACGAGCACAGGATGAACGGCCCCGCCACCAGCGGCGCCTGCAGCAGCATCACCCCGTTCAGCAGCACGCCGGGAAGAAAGGCCGTCACCACCGAGTAGACGATGACGACGGGCACCGCCTTCTGCAGGAAGGTGCGCGGGCGCACGCCCATCACGTAGTTCAGCGTGCCC
>DASTNU010000005.1:0-5672 GCA_035720605.1 Longimicrobium sp.
ACGCACTCACGCACTCACGCACTCACGCACTCACGCACTCACGCACTCACGCACTCACGCACTCACGCACTCACGCACTCTCTTGAAGATCAAGTCGGTCGAATTCGCCGGGGCCATCGGACAGCCGGGGCAGGCGCCGCCGGAGTCCGCGCGGGGAATGCCGCAGGTGGCGTTCTCGGGGCGCTCCAACGTGGGCAAGTCGTCGCTTATCAACCGGCTGCTGGGGAGAACGCGCACGGCCATCGCCCGGGTGTCGGCGCAGCCGGGAAAGACGCAGGAGATCAACTTCTACCACGTTCGCGCGGACCTGGGCGACTTCTTTCTGGTGGACCTGCCGGGATACGGCTACGCGCGGGTGCCGGGGGAGCTGCGCAAGAAGTGGGAGGCGGTGATCCACGGCTTCCTCTCCTCCGCCCAGGACCTGGTGGGCGTGGTGCAGCTGGTGGACCTGCGCACCGGCCCCTCGCCGGACGACCTGCGCTCCGTGGACTACCTGGCGGAGCTGGGAATCCCGGTGCTCTTCGCGCTCACCAAGGCGGACAAGCTGACCGCCACGAAGCGCAAGGAGGCGTTCGCGGCCGCCGTGCGCACGCTGCAGATCGACGCGGACCAGGCGATCGCCTTCTCCGCGCTCAAGGGCGACGGCCGCGAGGAGCTGCTGGAGACGCTGGGCGCGCTCCTGTTTCCCGCGGCGGACGCCGGGGAGCACGAGGCGATCGTGGAAAGCGACGCATAGGGGCGACCGGGCGCGTAAGGTGTCTAAAGGTCTGGCACAGGCAGTGCTACGGCCCGTGCCCACACTTTACGCGGGGAGGAACGATGACGACGATGAGGCGCACGGCGTTCTCCGTGCTTGCGGCGCTGACGATGGTGGGATGCGCCGGGAATACCGCGGGCAACGGCGGGGACGGAGGAGATGGCGAGTTCCTGCGGGTAACGGTGGAGAACGACGGGACGATTCCCACGCAGGTGCGCGTGTACCTGGTCACGGCCAGCGGGCAGGAAACCCAGGTGGGCACCATGTCCACGCTGGGGACGGAGACGCTGACCACCACGCTGCCCATGATCTCCGGCACCTACCGGCTGCGGGCGGAGGGCGGGACCGGCTACTCGCTCACCTCCCCCGGGGTCACGCTGCGCGGCAACGAGACCATCACCTGGAACATGCGGCGCAACATCGTGCAGCTGGGCGGCCGCTGACCCCGGCGCCCGGAACACCGAGCCCCGCCCGGACGCGCGTCCGGGCGGGGCCGTTCTCTGCCTGCCGGCCGAGGCTCAGAGGCCGCAGGGGCGAGCAGCGGCCGGGAGGGCTCGTCAGGAACCCGCCGCCGGCTGGAACTGGGTCACGAAGAACAGGATCTGCTCGCTGCCGCCGGACTCGTAGTCGATGTTGGCGATGTCCGGGAACCCGTACTCCTGGTCGTACCCCACCTGCAGCCGGTCGGCGTCGCGGTCGATGGCGTCGTCGATGATGGCGAACAGCTCCTCGACGGTGTCGTACGGGCCGAAGACTTCGGCGGGGGCGGGGGTGCGCTGCGCGGGGTTCTGGTGATAGTACAGCAGCGACGCGACGGCGCCGTTCTCCACCGTCACCAGCACGGGGCGCAGCTGCGAGGCTGGTGCGCAGAAGCACTGCAGCTCCAGGATGTAGCTGTAGGACGAGACGTTGCTGCCTTCCCAGCGCAGGCGCGCCTGGGACAGGTTCTGGCGCTGGAACTCGTCGTTGTCGCCCAGGTTGCAGCCGGCCAGCAGGGACAGCAGGAGCGCGGGGGCCATCCACTTCATCCGGGTCTTCATCTCTCGGTGCTCCGTTCCGGTTCAGGGGTGCTCCACGTCACCCCGGCAGGTCGTGTGTCAGGCGGCGCCACGCGCGCAGGTAGCGGCCCAGCCGCTCCACGTCGCTTCCGGCAAGGGTGCCGGTGCGCCGCACGTCCATGTTGTCTTCCAGGTCCGCCACCTTCACCCGCCGCGCCACGGGGTGCGCCGCCGCGCGGGTGACGAAGTCGTCGTAGCTCTCGCCTTCGCGGCGGGTCAGGTGATCCACCGCGTCCACCACCTCGTCGGGAAAGCCGCGCTCCCGCAGCGCCTCCAGCGTCCAGTCGGTATCCTCCACCACGTCGTGCAGCACGGCGGCCATGCGCTCGGCGTCGGTCTGCACGCGGAACATCATCCGCAGGGGGTGCAGGATGTAGGGCGCGCCCGCGCGGTCCTTCTGCCCGCGGTGCGCCTCCACCGCGATCCCGATGGCCTCTTCCAGGTCCGCCATTACCGCCCGTCCGTGACCCGGTTCCGCTGCCGCGGAAGATGATTGCCGCAGGAGCAGGGCCAGCGGGGTGAATAGTGCGAAAGTGCGAGAGTGCGAGAGCATCCGACACCGGTTGCAACGCCCCACGGCCGTGAGTTGTGACGCGCCCTCTCATCCCGCGCAGCGCGAACTACCCGCTCCAGCAGCGAAAGGCCCCGCGAACGGCGCGGGGCTTCGACTTTCTCACTCTCGCACTTTCGCACTCTCGCACTCGTCAGTGCAGCCAGGTGCGCGCGGGACGGCCGCGGGCGTGGGCGGCGTCGCGGAGCTCGAAGAGCTCGCGGGAGAAGGCGGCGGAAGCGGTGCGGAAGGCGCGGCCCCGCAGCTCCGTGGGAGAGGCCTCCAGAAAGGTGCGCAGGGTGTTGCGCAGTGCGGTGTCGCCGGAGTAGCCGCACGCGCGCGCCACCGCCGCCAGGGTGCGCCCCGGGTCGTCCAGCATGTCGGCGGCCAGCAGGATGCGCAGCCACGCGAGCAGGCGCCGCGGCTGCGGCAGGTCCGCGCGCCGGCACCAGCGGAGCACCGTGCGCTCGGTGACACCCAGCGCCTGCGCGAACTCGGCGCTGCCTCCGCCCACCGCGGCGGTGTCGGCCGCGACGGCCAGCAGCGCACGGGTGCGCGTGGGAGTGGTGCGCGGCAGCGCGCGCTCCAGCAGCCGTGCCGTCAGCCGCCCCCGCACCAGCCGCAGCCGCCGGCGCAGCGCGACGGGCGTGTCCTCGCGCCCCACGTCGATCACCTCCGCCACCCCCCAGCGCGCCAGCATCTCCACGAAGCGCGCCGTCTGCGGCGTCACCGCGAACGCGGCCACCACGGTCGCGGACGGCATTGCCTGCAGCAGCGCCTGCAGCCGCGGAGACGGCGGTCCGTCCGCCTCGGCGAACGGGTCCACGACGGCGACGGCGGTGGGGGGCATCCGGTCCATCGCCCGCTCCAGCGCGTCCCAGTCCGCCATGGGCCACACGCGCGAAGGGTCGTCCCACGCCTCGCGCAGGGCCTGCGAGAGCCCCGTGTCGGCGTGCATCACCAGCAGCGGACGGGTAGGTGCGAGCATGGTGTGTCCATTGGGATGTGGTCAATTTGCACGGTTTGATTGACTGGACGCACCAAGTCTGTGCACTTTGATGCCGCCGAGACGTTTCGGCGCTTTACCCAACCACCTCTCCAGAGGCCCCATGAAGACGCTTCGCATCACCGCCACGCTGCTCCTCGCCCTCGCCGCCGTCGCATGCTCCGGAAGCTCCCCCACCGCCGGCTCGTTCCTGGAACTCGACAACGCGGGCGCCCAGATGGACGGCACGGGCTTCATGGGAGGGGGAACCAAATAGCGACACCCCACTCCCGCGTCCCTGCCTTCAGGCTGCGCCGGCTCCCTTCGCGAACGGCTGGGCCAGCATGCGCAGGATATCTTCCGCAAGCGCTTCCCCGACGGGGTCCAGCTCGCCGGGAGCATACGTCACCAGCGCCTCGCCTGCCCTGCGCGCGGCGGCGATCGCGTCGAGCAGCGCCTCCCCTTCCAGCCGCATGTGGCCAAGCCGGAGCGCAGTAGCCAGTTCGATCGCGGTCTCTGCCGCCGTCTCCGCGCGCAGGTGGTCACCGGCGGACGCAGAGGCGCGGGCGAGGTTCATCCACACCTGCGCGGCGCGTTCCGGGGTAGCGGCCTGGGGAAGGAGCACCAGGCATTCGTTGTAGGAGGCTTCGTACAGGTCCTGCCGGCCCGCGGCTGCGGCGGCGCGGGCCAGGTTCGCCAGGGCGAGCAGACGGTCCGAGGGCTCCTGGAACCTGGGGAGCACGCCTTCCAGCACCGCGGCGGCCCGCCCAAAGCAGCCATGGAGAATCCAGAAGCACCCCACGTCGTTCACCAGCGCCGGGAAACGCGGGTGTGCCGGGCCATAGCACTGGAAAGCCGCGCGGGCGTATTCGTGTCCGCGCTTGAAATCCAGCATCTCGGTGGCGATGGCGAACAGGTTGTGCAGCGCCGCCCCCTCCAGCGCGTGGATCCTCCGGCGCACGGCCGTCCTGTACCCACGCACGTTTACGATGCGGGCAGCCGGATAGTTGCCCAGGTGCTGGTACATGGTGCCCAGGCTGAGGTACGCCAGCGCGTACGTGTGCCAGTCGGCGCGGCGGGCAAGGCGAATGGAGGCCCGCAGCCAGCTTTCGGCGCGGGCGTACTCGCCGCGGTCGCGGGCCAGGCGGCCCACGGCATAGGCCAGCCGCGGGCTCTCGGGCGCCAGGCGCGCCGCCGCCTGCGTATAGGCGAGCTGCACGGCCGTAAAGCCACGCCGCTCGCCCCAGCGCGCGATGGCGCGGCACGCGTGCACCAGGCGCGGGTGGTCCACCTCGTCCGGGGCGGCCAGCAGCTGCTGGATCACCAGCAGCGGGGCCCAGAGCTCCGGCTCCGCCGCCGCACCGGCCAGCTCGTCGGCGCGCTCCTGCGCGGCGGCAGCCGGAAAGACGGCGCGGCGGTCGGATGGATCCGCGTCCGTCCAGGCAGAGACGTCGCGCAGCGACTTCCACAGCACCACCCCCAGCGCGCCCGCGTGCTCGCTCAGCAGGGCGGCGCCTTCGAACGGCTCGCTCTCGAACAGCAGCGGCGGAGCGGCGCGGTACGAGGAACGCGTGCGCGGCGCGCTGTTTCCGGACGAAGGGGGCATCCGGGTGCTCCGTGTGGAGGGCGGTCGGGAGAGAGGGCGGAAGGCTCCGCGTCCTTTGACGCCTTATATTGGCGGCGCCTTCGCCCATGTGCAACGGGATCCGTCATCAGTCGCCGCGAGAGGCCGTCGTCGCGGCATGCAACCCGGGGGCCGTTCAGCTCGCCGCGGCACGGCCAAAACGTGGGCCGGTGCGGCGAGTCCTGGCTCAATCGGGCGGATAGTATGCGTGGAAGAGAAACAGACGGTCCCCCCACACGCCACCCAGCCGCTGGCCGGCGGGCACGCCGTCCACCGGGTGCAGCGTGGTCCCCGCGGCCAGCAGGCTGGAGTCTCCGTCCTGAAAGCCGCAGGGATCCTCGATCCCCGGGTCCCGGATGATGATCCCGGCGCACGGGATCTGCCGCGCCACGCGGGCGTGCTCCGCTCCCAGCACCGGCCCTCCCTGCGCGGGGAGCGCATCGTCGCGAAAGTACAGGTAGTAGCGCCCTTCCACCATCACCGCGTGCCGGCGCTCCTCGGCATCGGTCGGCACGCCGCAGCAGCAGGCGCCGAGCGACAGGAGGGCGAGGACCGCGACGACGTGCTTCATCATTGACGTTCGCTCCGGGTCGGGGGCCACTCCGGATAACGCGTGGAGGCGGTGCAAACTGACGCGGCTGCCGGCGAAGCAGCGGCGGGGAGCATCTCCGGAAGAGACCCGGTGCGGCAGCGGCAAC
>DASTNU010000006.1:0-5488 GCA_035720605.1 Longimicrobium sp.
TGGCCGAAAAAGTGAGGCTGGCAGAGACGGTCGGGCTGGAGCAGAGCTGGACGCGGAAGCTCCTGAACCTCTCACCGATCATGACGCGTTCGACGAGTCGTCCGTGGCACGGGCACTGACCGAGGACGCGTCTACCCGCAAATGGATGGTCCACGCACAATCGCGGCGGTTGCAGCGGTTCCTGCTGGTGGAGATCTGGCTGGCGGATCCCGCGAAAACCTCGGGGCAATATGCTCGGCGTCTACGCGACGTGCTAACGGTGGTAACGGGACACGCATCGGATGCAGAGGTAGTGTGCATCGATGCATACTACGAGGACAGCCAACGCGCGGCGGCGTCGCTGCTTTGGACGCGGGCTCTCGGAAAGATCCTTTTGTCCGACGAGCGCAGAACGCGGACCCAGGCAATCAACGCGACACGGTGGGTAAAAGAGGTGTCTGGTTCATAGCCTTGCGCCACACTTCCGGGTGGCGCTCCTTCATCGCGAAGACAACGCCCTCTTCGGTCCGAGCGAGGCTGGCAATATCCTTCGCGTGTCCCCGAGCCGGGACCAGCCGCGAACCCTGTGACGAAGCGTGACCGATGAAACTCGACATCTACCTCAACTACGCCGGCAACTGCGAGCAGGCGTTTCGCTTCTACGAGCAGGAGCTCGGCGGCAGGATCACGGGGATGACGAGGCATGGCGAACAGCCCGGCCAGCCCGGCATTCCGGCCGAGTGGATCCTGCACGCGCGGATCGAGATCGGCGGCACGGTGCTCATGGGGGCGGACATTCCCGGCGCCGAGCCCATGCGCAGCGCCTACCTCACCCTCACCCTCGACAGCGCCGATGAAGCGGAACGGGTCTACGCCGTGCTTTCCGAGGGTGGCCAGATCTTCATGAAGATGGAGGAAACCTTCTTCGCGTCCCGCTTCGCGATGCTCCGGGACAGGTTCGGCACGTCCTGGATGCTGCTCCACGAACGTCCGGGAACGCAGAGTTCGGCAGCTGAGAGCGCTGCCGGGGCGTGATGCCGGGCTCGTCCACGAAAAACCGGGGTTGCAGGTGCGGACGGCACCTGCAACCCCGTTTTCACGGGCGGGGCCGGCGGGAGCGCCCCCGGCGGGCGTGAATCAGGGTGGGAGCGGGCAGGTGCACTCGACCTGCCCGCCGCCGCACGACGTGCGGCAGGTGTCGCCCTTGGTGCAGTAGATCTCGCGGGTGTGGTTGAGCCCGTGCACGGTCCCGCGCTCCGCTACCTCCACGTGCGCGGTGGCGAAGGTCTCCACCTGGAGCCCGTCCAGGTCCAGCCTGAGCTTCTTCATGGGCCCTCCCGATCGGGATGGTGAACGGCCGGTCACACCGGGCAGGTGCACTGCGGCCCGCCAAGGCACGACGTGTTGCGGCAGGTGTCGGCCTTGGTGCAGTAGATCTCGCGGGTGTGGTTCATCCCGTGCACGGTCCCGCGCTCCGCCAGCCACTCATCGTCGGTGGCGAAGGTCTCCACCTTCAGCTTCTGCAGGTCCAGTCGCAGCTTCTTCATGGCCGCCTCCGGGTGGGGTGAACGTGGGACCGGGAACCGCCCGGTCCGCGCGGATTCTCTGGCTCCGGCGTGCTGAAAACCGTCGCCCCGGCGTCCGCCAGGGGACGCCGGGACGTGGCCACCGTCAGCAGCACTCGGTGTTGTGATGCGACGGACAGCAGATCGACTGGTTGGGACAGGTGCTGTACGCGCACGTCCAGTACGGCCCGTTGGAGACGACGTGTCCCCGCACCGTCCCGCGCGGCTCGTCCTGCCGCTGCGCCGGATCGAACGACTGCACCGCGAGCTCCTGCACGTCCATCCTCAGCTTCCGCATCGACATCCTCCTGGGCGGGCATCCGCGCCCGGCTGGGGTGAGACACGGCGGACGATCGAGATTCGTGAACGTGCAGGGGGGGACGCATAAAACGCGCCTCAATACGCACTTCCACAGAGGGCGCGGGCCGATCCGCCGGCCGTGGCTGCGGCTGACGACAGGCTTGACCTCGACGAGGCGACAGGGACCTGATTCGGCCACCGCCTGTCATGGCGAGATGAAGGTTGCGCGGCCCCGTCATCCATCCGACTCTTGTCCGTGAGGAGGTTGCGGCCACCAGCCAGGGAGAGGACGATGAAGAAGCTGCGCATCGAGCTGGACCAGCTGCGGGTCGAGAGCTTTCCGACGGGGGATGCTCCGGCCGCGCGCGGAACGGTGCACGGACGCGGCCCGCAGACGGACCCGGGCCTCTGCCCGCCCACCGAGGACTTCTACTGCACGATGGGCCACGGCTGCACGGGTCCGGACTACACCTGCGGCGGCGCGAACTGCCAGACGTGGGAGGCGTTCGTGTGCTTCCACCAGACGGGTGCGGGACAGCAGACGTGCAGCGTCTGCGATCCCTGAGCGGACGCGCCGACACGCTGACTGGCAGGAAAAAGCGACAGCCGCCCCGGATCTCCGGAGCGGCTGTTCGTTTGCCACGGCGGCGCCGGCGGATGCCGGTCAGGGCGTGCGGCGGTCGCGGCGGTCTTCGCGGCGGTCGCGGACGTCCTCGCGCCGGTCGCGGCGGTCCTCCATGCGGTCGCGCACGTCTTCCATACGGTCGCGGTGCCGGGCGGCCCGGCGGGCAACCGCCTCCGCGTGGCGGGCGTGGTCGATGTGACGCCGGACGTGCACCCTGCTGCCGCGGGCGGCGTGGTGGCGGGCGGCGACTTCCGCGCGCCGGGCGGCGACCTCCGCGCGGGCGTGGGCACGCGCGGCCGCGTGGCGGGCGGTGACCTCGGCGCGGCGCGCGGCGGCCTCGCCGTGGCGGGCGGCGTGCTGGGCGTGGCGGCGGGCGTGCTCCGCGTGGCGGTGGGCGCGGGCGGCGGCGCGCTCGCGCTCCGCGCGCTCCTGGGCGGGCGGGGCCACCACCTGCGCGGCGAGCGGAACGGGGGCGGCGGCGAGCGCCAGGGCGAACATCCAGTGAGCCTTCATGGGTCCAGGCCTCTGCGTTGATGGGGTGCGTCGGACGGCGCCGCGTGCGCGCGCCGTCCTTCTTGGTACATCGCGCCCATCTCCAGGGTTGGGATGCCGCCGAATTCCTAATCATCCGCCAATGAAATCCCGGTGATCGGCCCCGCGACCAGCAATCCCGCCGCGCGGAAAACCTCACATCGACGCTCGCTCGGCCCTTTCTCACGGCGTGGATTACTCGCGCATCACGACACAATCCGCTGGAAATACCCAGCTCACGATATTAGACTGCATCTGCCCGCCGCCGGCGGCGGTGCGCTTCACATCCCACTGCGGAGGTGAACGATGAAGAAGCTGCAGCTGAGGCTGGAAACGCTGGAGGTGGAGTCGTTCCAGACGATGGAGGTGCCCCAGCGTGCGACGGGCACGGTGCGCGGACACGGGCCGCCCTGCACCTGCTACGACACCTGCCTGTGCCCCACGGCCTACTACCACTGCGGAACCGGCCCGCACACCATCCACTCGTGCGACTACACCTACAACGAGAGCTGCGAGCGGACCAGGATCGACTGTCCGGACACCTCGTACCAGCAGTGCGGCACGCCGCCGATCACCCCGGCCTGCTGAGCGCGGCCGGCGGATGAGGCGGACTCCGGCCGCCGGCACGCCTCCCGTGCCGGCGGCCGAGCGTTTTACGCCATCGCTGCGGCGCACTGCCAGCCCGCCTGGGAGTGATTCTTGCAGACTCTTTACCCGCCACAATCCAGAATTTCCCGGACCTGACACCCGCAACGGCGGAGGTGGACGATGGAGAAGCTGAAGCTCGATCCCGACGAGGTGGCGGTGGAGTCGTTCCCCACGGGCGAGGAGGCGGACGAGCCGCGGGGGACAGTGCATGCGGAGGCCGGGTGCACGTACAACGCCACCTGCCTCTGCCCGACCCGCTACTACTACTGCGGCGACGGCTACCAGACGATCTACTCGTGCGACTACAGCATGGTGGAGCCCTGCCCCACCTCCATCTACAACTGCTGACCCGGAGGCGGCACGGGGCCGGCCACCGTCTGCTCCTGCCGGCGCACCGTCTTCGACTGCGCCTGACCCGGCAGGATCACCGGCGCGGCGCGGGGAGCGCCCCGTGCCGCGCCACGCTCTCCCCTGTTCCCAGGCAGAAGCGATGAACCGCCAGAAGCTGAACCCCGAGACGCTGTCCGTGGAATCGTTCGATCCCACCCCTGCCGCGTCCGTGCTGGACGCCGCGCCCACGCGCAACTGCGACACGCGGCTGACGATCTGCACCATCGGCCCGGAGTGGTAGCGCGCTGACGCGAAGGGGCGGCCGGATGCCGGCCGCCCCTTCCGCGCGTCACGGATCTGCTGCCGATTCCCCGCGCCCCACGTGTCATCCAGAAGAACTTACCTCACGCAGAGTCAGCAGAGTCAGCGGAAGTTTGACCAGTGCGCGAGCCAACTCCGCTCACTCTGCTGACTCTGCGTGAGGTATTCTTTTTCGGGATTATGCAGAGGCCGCGAGCACATCCGCTCAGGAATCCCCGCCGCTGCAGATACGCTCGATCTCGTCCGGATCGACGGGGACGCCGCGGGTGAGGACCTCGGGGCCGTCCTCCGTCACCAGCACGTCGTCCTCCAGGCGGATGCCGATGCCGCGCAGCTCCGCGGGGACGTCCTCCGCGTCGGCGGGGACGTACAGTCCGGGCTCCACGGTGAGCACCATCCCCGGCTGCAAGGGCACGGGCTCGCCGTCGCGCTCCTTGTAGGGGCCGGCGTCGTGCACGTCCAGCCCCAGCCAGTGCGTGGTGTTGTGCATGTAGAAGCGCTTGAACTTCTCTTCCGCGATCAGCGTGTCCACCTCCCCCTCCAGCAGCCCCAGCTCCACCATCCCCTGCACCAGCTCGCGCCGCGCGGCAAAGTGCACCCCCGTCACCGGCTCGCCCGGTCGCGCGGCGGCGATCCCCGCCTCCAGGGCGCGCTGGACGACCTCGTAGAGCGCGCGCTGCGGCGGGGTGAAATGGCCGGAGGCGGGAAAGACGCGGGTGATGTCGGAGCAGTAGAAGCCCACCTCGGCGCCGGCGTCCACCAGCACCAGGTCGCCGTCCTCGATGCGCCGCCGGTTGCTGACGTAGTGCAGCACCGTGGCGTTCGCCCCGGAGGCCACGATGGCGGGGAACGAGGTCTCCGAGTCCGGCCCGTGGGCGCGGAAGGCCTGGTCCAGCAGCGCCTGCAGCTCCCACTCGCCCACGCCGGGGCGGCCGGCGCGCATGGCGGCCAGGTGCCCGCGCGCGGCCAGCTCCGCCGCCTCGCGCATCAGCGCCAGCTCGCCGGGCTCCTTGATGACGCGCATGCGGTCCAGCACCTGGGCGGGGTCGCGCAGGTCCCACGGCCCCTTGCCCGCGCGCGGCCGCGTCCCGCGGAAGCCCGCCAGCAGCTTGAGCATCCGCGCGTCCATCGCCCCTCCGTCGCCCTGCGCGCCGTACCAGAGCGCGTCCGCCGGCTCCACCAGCGCCCT
>DASTNU010000007.1:0-3659 GCA_035720605.1 Longimicrobium sp.
GCGCCATCGCCGTGCCCACCGACGTGGCCGACCAGGCGCAGTGCCAGAGGCTGATGGAGCGCACCGTGGAGGAGTACGGGCGCATCGACACGCTGGTGGCCAACGCGGGCATCACCATGTGGGCGCGCCTCGACGAGGTGACGGACCTGGCGCCTTTCGAGACGATGATGCGCGTCAACTACCTGGGAAGCGTATACTGCGCGCACGCCGCGCTGCCGCACCTCAAGCGCACCCGCGGGCGCATCGTGGGCGTCAGCAGCCTCACCGGCCGCGCGGGGGTGCCCACGCGCAGCGGCTACGCGGCCAGCAAGCACGCCATGACCGGCTTCTTCGACTCGCTGCGCATCGAGGTGGCGGACGACGGCGTCTCGGTGACCATGGTCTTTCCCGGCTTCGTCTCCACCGCCATCCGCACCCGCGCCTTTGGCCCCGACGGCCAGCCGCTGCGCGCCAGCCCCGTGCGCGAGGGCGACGTGATGACGCCGGAGGAGTGCGCGCGGCAGATCGTCCGGGCGGCGGCGGGGCGCCGGCGCGAGCTGATCATGACGGCGCGCGGCAAGGTGGGCGCGTGGCTCAAGCTCATCGCCCCCGGGCTGGTGGACCGCATCGCCAGGCGCGCCATCGAGCAGGGCCGCTGACGGGGCAACCTTTTCCGGCGCGGGGGGTTCCAACCACACGGTCCCGGTGATGGCAACCCGTTGTGTGATTGAAAGATGCGCTTCCGCTCCGTCGTCCTTCCCCTGCTCCTCCTCCTTCCCTCGGCGGAACCGATGGATCCCGACGACCGCGTCGTCTCCGGCTACTACACGGTGGGCTGGGAGCAGCAGTCGTTCAGCCCCTGCGGCGGCGGCGGGCCCTGGTGGGTCAACAATCCCGGCCCCATGATGCGCGCCTACCGCGACCTGGTGGAGGGCGAGTGGGGAACGATCTTCGTCACCGTGCGCGCGGACCTGACGGAGGAGGGGCGCTGGGGGCACATGGGCGGCTACCGGCGCGGCATGGCCGTGCTGGAGCTGATCGACGCCCGCGCCCCCTCGCGCCAGCGCGACGACTGCTCGCGGGTGCGGGAGACGGAGTGACGGGTGACAGGGTGACGGGGTGACGGGGTGGATGGGATTCGGCGCCGGCGGGGAGGGATCCCGGCCGGCGTCTTTGCGTTTCCGGCTCGCGATGGGCGGATGAGGCGCGTATCTTTGCGCGCGTCGGGGCCCTCCCCCGGCCTCGCCGAGGCTCGTCCACCCCCTCCCGCAAACTGCGCGGGAGGGGGTGTAGACCCCGGGCTCTCCGCGCGGTGGATGGTTAGAGGTGCGGTCGCAGTTCTCCCCCCTCTCCGCGAGGAACGAGCGGGGAGGGGGCCGGGGGGAGGGGCCCCCGCGCACGCAGACCGATGCTTGTCGGAGTGAATCGAGGTCCAACCTCCCTCCCGGGTTTTTGGGGGAGGTGCGAGCCTCGGGGAGCGGAGGGGCGCGCCGCCCCGTAACCCTGGAAAGATGTCGTCGTGACCGATAGAACCTATCCTCCCGGCACCGGACCGGACCCGTACGATCCGGCGGTGCGGCGCAAGAACCTCAAGACGCTGGCGGTGCTGGTCGTGCTGCTGGCGGGCGCCGCGCTCATCCCCGCCACCTACCGGCGCTTCCAGCAGCCGGAGACCTACTTCGCCACGCGGCCCGAGGCCGCCGGCGCCGTCGAGCGCGGCGACGTTCCCCGCTTCGTCCCGGCGGCGGCCACGGAGATCCACGCGCGCCACAACCGCGACACCGGCCAGCGCTTCGTCCGCTTCACCTACGCGGACGCCGACCTCCCCGCCATCACCCGCGGCATGCGTCTGCTGCCGCGCGAGGAGGTGGAGAAGGTGAGCGTTCCCACCCCGGGGTGGAGCGAGTGGTGGCCCATCACCTCGCGCACCCTCTCCGGCGGGCAGGGCGAGTACCTGCAGGTGTACGCGGCGCCCTCGCAGCCGGACCGCGGCTACCTGGCCCTGGACCCGCGCACGCACTACGCGTACTTCTGGAGCTGGTCCGGCGCCCGCCGCTGACACACCGGGAGCGATCCATGTCCGTCACCCCCGAGTACCGCGAGTTCGTCCTGGAGCAGCTGGGCCGCGTGGCGCCCGTCACCTCGCGCGCCATGTTCGGCGGCGTGGGCATCTACTCCGGCGGCCTGTTCTTCGCGCTGATGGACGACGACACCCTCTACCTGAAGGTGGACGACAGCAACCGCGGGGACTTCGAGGCCGCCGGCACCGGCCCCTTCCGACCCTTCGGCGACGACCGCGACGTGATGCAGTACTACGAGCTTCCCGCCGACCTGCTTGAGGACGCCGACCAGCTGCGCCCGTGGGTGGAAAAGGCGATCGAGGTGGCCCGCCGCAAGCGGAAGAAGAAGTAGCCGGGAACCGCGGGGGTATCGATAGCATTGATGGATGTGACCGGCGGCGCTTCTCCGCTGCCGCCGGTTACCAGGCACCGGAAGGGAGAACGATGGTGGAGAAGATCCAGAAGAGCGACCAGGAGTGGCGCGCGCAGCTTTCCCCCGAGCAGTACCAGGTGGCGCGCAAGGGCGGGACGGAGCGCGCCTTTACGGGGGAGTACTGGGACAACCACGAGCCGGGGATGTACCGCTGCGTCTGCTGCGGGGCGGAGCTGTTTCGCAGCGACGCCAAGTTCGACTCCGGCACCGGCTGGCCCAGCTTTACGGCGCCCGCGGGCGACGCGGCGGTGGCCGAAAAGGAGGATCGTTCCTGGTTCACGCGGCGCACGGAGGTGCTGTGCAGCCGCTGCGACGCGCACCTGGGCCACGTCTTCCACGACGGCCCCGCGCCAACGGGATTGCGCTACTGCATGAACTCCGCGGCCCTGCAGTTCGAGCCGGAGGAGGGCGCGAAGCAGCCGGACGAGGGGTGACCACTTGGCACCACGGGTGGCGCGCTCAGGCCGCTCCTCTTGTGAATGAGCGGGCAGGGCTCTACTCTATCGGCGGACGCAGGCCGAAACCACACACCCCTGGATGCCCCTGGCGGGCGGGACGGACGGATAGGGATGCCGCCGCGTAAAGACGACGCCTCCGTCGAGACGCTTCGCGAGGCCGCTCGCACCTTCATGGACGCCACGTCGCTGCGCCAGGCCGCGCGCGACATCGGCATGAGCCCCACCGGCCTGCGCGGCTTTCTGGACGGCGCCGCGCCCTACGTAAAGACGGAGCGCAAGCTGCGCGCGTGGTACCTGCGCGAGGCGCAGCGGCAGGTGCAGGCGGTGTCGCCCGAAGCGGCGAACAACGCGCTGCGGCTGCTGGTGGGCCACTTTGCGCCGGCGTACGGACGCGAGACCATGCTGGAGCTGGTGGACGTCCTGGAGCGCCGCTGCGTCCAGAGCCAGACGCCGGTGCCCGCCTGGATCCCCGAGTTCCGCAGCTGGCACGCGGAGTAGTAACCGCGAGGGGACAGGTTACAGGTTACTGGGGACAGCCTGCCCGGCGTCGGCGCGCCGGGCGGGCTCCTTCCGTTGTGGCCTGCTCCGCCGGTTCCACGCAGTGGACGTGGGGAACGAGGAGAAGGGTGCGGAGGATTTCGGATCCTCTGCGCCCTTTCGTTTTGCCGCTGCGAGCGAGGAGCGGTTCCGTGCCGGCCGCCGCGCCCCCCATTCCCTATTCCCTATTCC
>DASTNU010000008.1:0-5432 GCA_035720605.1 Longimicrobium sp.
GTGCGCCGGCTGACCCTCTGCTGAAGTCGGATTCCCCAAAGATGGCCTCACACGGAGTCAACGGAGTTTGACTCCGCTGACTCCGTTGACTCCGTGTGAGATGATTTTCTTTCAGGTCTTCGCTCGATGACCGCCATCCGCGATCTGCTGTTGCAGGGCATCGGCGGCGGCTTCGAAGAAGGCGCGGCGCGCTTCGCGCTCGGCGGGGCCGGGAAGGTGCTCCTGGTGAAAGGAGAGCACGCTGCGCCCGCCGCTCGCGGGGACCACGCGCACCTGGATGGTCGATGGCCGCGGCCATCCTTCCGGCTGCCACGTCATCCGCAGATGGCTGCCGGGCTTGAAGACGCGCACCTCGCCCGTGGTTCCGTCCTGCAGCGCGTACCGCTCGCCCTTCTGCCACCGCATCTTCGGCTCGCCGCCCAGCCAGGCGCGCACACCCTCCGCCGACGTCACCAGCGTCCACGCCTCGTCCGGGGCAAGGGGGAGAGTGCGCTGCAGGCCGATCTGGAAGCCGGTGTCCGCCGTCTCGCCCGTGACCCGCTGCCCTTTCCGTTTCTCATAGCCCACCGTCACCATCTGGATCCACCATCCGCTTTCGATCTCGCCAGACTCTTCGAGCAGCGCGGCGATCTGCCTGTGGGAGAGGCCGGCGGCGCCACGCGCATCCAGCACCTTTACCCACTCGTCCCAGGTGCGGCCGGTCGCGGTGCGCACCGCGTCGTCGGAGGGAGCTCGGTCGGTGGCCATGGGATCGACGGGTGGAGGTTCATCATCGGAGCCGTCCCATGATGCGGCTCCGGCGGATCGCGGCGCAACGCCGGGCGCCCGCGTTCCGTTCCTCCGCCAGACGAGGAGCCCCGCCCCGGCGATGCGCCGGGACGGGGCTTCGGATGTGCGGGCGAGGGGACTACGCCGTGCCGCTGCCGGCGAGGGGGCCGTGGCGGTCGTGCCACGTCCGCCACCACCACGCGCGGGTTCCCAGCCCCAGGTAGCCCGCCACCCGCCACGCCAGCAGCAGCAGCACCTGCAGGGCGATGATGCGGCCGTCGAAGTGGATGGAGGCCACCCCCGCCAGGATCAGGTTCAGGTTGAGCAGGATGCCGCCGATGGCCGCGGGCACCAGCAGCACGCCCGACAGGAACGCCGTCGCCACCGCCACCTCCGCCAGGGGGATCAGGAAGGACAGCACGCCGTCCATCCCGGTCGCCACCAGGAACTCCGCCACGCGCGAATAGAACGGGAACGGCACCGGCGTCTGCCCCTCCGCCACCGCCTTCAGCAGGGCCTCCAGGGCGTCGCCGCGCAGCCAGCCGCCGCGCACCTTGGCCACCCCGAACTGCAGCCAGATGGAGGCGAGGTAGATGCGCAGCATCAGCCACACGGGCGAGGTGAGCGGGCTGCGGAAGGGCCAGTCGATCAGGCCAAGAGGCCGGGAAGTGCGGGTACGCATCGTGTGCATCCTGTCAGGGAGGAACCATGTCCTGCATCCCACCGACAAGATGCGCCCCACAAGCACCGTCCAGCATGAGGCAAATTACCCAATCGCTCGCGCGGCATCCCCCGATCCGCCGTCCCGTAAACCCGCACGATCCGCGGGGGGCGTGCGGGGGATTTCCTCTCATGCCCTATCACCCCTGGTGCCGCGGTTCGTCGTGCGCGGAGAGCCGAAAGAGGGCCCCGGCGAGTCCGCCGGGGCCCTCTCGTTTTCCCGCCCGCCCTGGTTAGGGTACGTAGGGCAGCACGTACGGCGTGGTGCGCCAGGGGGTGTAGCTCAGCGCGCCGAAGGCCCCGTCACCGTTCGGGCCGGACGGGCCGGCGGCGTCGCCCCACCAGTTGTTCGTGGCATCGGCCGAGGTGAGGGAGCCGTTGTTGATCCCGTAGCCCGCGTTGTTCACCAGGTTGCAGTTGTGCACCGCGGCGGCGCCCGACGGGCCCAGGTAGATGGCGTCGCCCCCGCTGTCGCGGATCTCGCACGAGACCACCCGGGCGGTGGAGGTGTGCACCAGGATCCCCATGTCGGCTGCGCCGCGGATGAGCGTGCTCTCCAGCCAGGCCGTCGACGCCAGCTCCACCGCCGCCATGCCGGTGACGGTGGTGCTGTCGATGCGGCTGCGGATGATGCGCGAGCCGGGCGACGCCAGCGCCACCGCCTGCCCCACCCGGCGGAACACGGTGCTGTCGACCACGACCTTGTGGTTGTCGCGGGCGAACAGTGCGCTGATGAGGGGCACGTACTCCACGTGCGCGTTGGTCAGGTAGCTGGCGCTGGTCGGCGCGTCCTCCAGCAGGATGCCGGCCCACCCCAGCGTAGAATCGGCCGCGGTAAAGCGCACGGGCGCTCCGTGCGCCCCCCGCGCCAGCAGGCGCCCCCCGTTCTGCGCCGTGATCCTCCAGGGTGCCTGCACGACGAACAGCGCCCCGGGCTGCGTGCGCAGCTGCCCATCGGTGGAGATGGTCAGGTGGCCGGTTACGCGCCAGGGGAGCCCCGCGACCGCGTATACCCATGAGGTAAGGGTGCCGCCGCGGACGTACAGCGTGTCGCGCGCGTTGCCCAGCAGGCTGTCCTGCTCCTCGGCGGTGCCGTACATCCTGGACAGCGCATCCACCGGCACGTCCAGGGGATAGCTGCTTCCGCCCGTGATGCGGATGGCGTCGCCTCCGCTCACGGCGCCCGAGTGCTCCACCCGCACCCCCACGTCCGCGCTCCCTTCGATGCGGCCGCCGATAAGCAGCACGCCGGACGTTCCCACGACGCGCACGCCCACGCCGCCCGCACCGCGAACCACCGTGTGCTCGAACCGGGTGCTGTCGCCCATCAGCACCGCCAGGGAAGTGGTGGTATCCACCCACGAGCGCACGATGCGCGACTGGGGCGAATAGAGCGTCACGGCGTTCCCCGCCTGGCGGATGTGGACCGAATCGAGCCTCGCGACGTGGCGGTCCTGGGCGTGCACCGCGGTGCCGAAGCCGACGTACTCCACCAGCGTGTTCATCAGGGAGCTGGAGGCGGCGGGGGTGCCGTGCAGGGAGATGCCATCCCAGCCAGGAGAGAGATGCAGCGCCGTGAGCACCACCCGCGCCGTGGCGTCGCCATCCACCACCAGCCAGCCGCCCTGGTCGGCGCGGATGCCGGCTTGCGACTCGAAGCACACCAGCGTGCCCGGCAGCAGGCGGAGCCGTGCCCCGTCGTGCACGTGGATCGTGCCGGTGACGTGGTGCGGGTTGCCGGACGCGTCCCACTGCTCGTTGGCCGTGATCGCATCCCCCGGGTGGACGGTCCCGGGGGGCTCCTGGCACAGCGGATTGTCGTAGAGGTCCATCGCGGGTGCGCCGCCGGGCGCCGCGCTCCGGGCCTGCGGCTCCGCCGGCAGGTCGCGCCCGCACGCGCCCAGCACGCCGGTCCCCGCCAGCAGCGCGCACACCAGCATGCGCACGAGTCTGCGCCGCAGTGCCCGCGCGGGCGAGGGTACTCCACGCTTCGCGTTCATGGATCGGGATCCTTTCCACCGGGGTGGGTGACGCGCCGCGGCTGCGCGCACGGCGCAGCCACGAAGTCAGGCTGAAAAAGAAAGCCGCGTGGGAGAAAGGGATTCCCGGCGCCCCGGGCGAGCCGGGATGCGCGGCGGACGCTCTGAGGGAGGAAGGCGAAAGGCGGAGCGGGCGCCGGGAAGGGAAAGGACCCGCGCGGGCCCGTGACAACGATGCGGCCAGCGGGACGCACGTGTCAACCCGGACCCCCGGCTTACGCGGCCTTCAATCGTCCCGAACCGGCCGCGTCGGAGAGCCCGCGCCTGGTACGGCTACTCCGGGGAAGGCGCGGGCTGGACGCCCTCCCTGGGACGCTGCTGCCAGGTGATCTCCTCCACGCCGGCGCGGTGGTTCAGCAGGCGCGCGCAGACGAAGAGGAAGTCGGAAAGGCGGTTCAGGTAGGTGAGGACGTCCGCGCGCACCTCCTCGCCGTGCGCCAGGCGGACGACGGCGCGCTCGGCGGTGCGGCAGGCGGTGCGGGCCAGGTGGGCGCGCGCCGCCGACTCGTGCCCGCCGGGGAGCACGAAGCTGCGCAGCGGTGGGACCTGCGCGTCGTACTCGTCCAGCAGCCGCTCCAGGCGCCGCCAGTCTTCTTCCTCGATGACGCGCGGCAGCCTGTACTGCAGGCGGCTGTCCGGCGGCGTGGCCAGCTCCGCGCCCATGTCGAAGAGCGCGTTCTGCGCCTGCCGCAGCTCGTCGCGCATCTCGCCTTCGGGCAGGGAGACCACCAGCAGGCCGATGACGGCGGACAGGTGGTCCAGCTGCCCGTACGCCTCCACGCGCAGGTGGTCCTTGGGCACGCGCTCCCCGCCGAAGAGCGAGGTCTCGCCCCGGTCGCCCCCACGCGTGTACAGCTTGGACTTCTTCACCATGATCAGCGTCCGTCCGCGACCAGCTGCAGGTAGCGCAGCCTGCCGGATGCGTAAAGGTGGATGGTGTGCTCCACTGCGGCCCGGAAGTCGGCGGCCATCCGCTCGCCCCAGTCCGCGTCCAGCGCGCGGATGCGCGGCGCGAAGTCCCGGTCGAAGGTGGAGGCGAAACGGCGGCGCATCACCCCCGCGCCCACGTGCGTGTAGTCCATCGGCGGGCCGCGCAGGGTGAAGCCGGCCTCGTCCAGCGCCGCCAGCAGCTCGGCGTCGGTCATCCACTCCGGGCTGCTCCAGTGGTGGCGCAGCTCCGCGCGGTCCGCCGCGTCCGCGGCCTCCGTCAGCACCCAGTCGTCGAAGGCCAGGCGGCCGCCCGGGGCCAGCACGCGGCGCATCTCCCGCAGCGCCAGCGGCTTGTCCGGGATGTGATAGAACATGTTGAACGTCCACGCGCAGGTGAACGCCCCGTCGCGCGCAGGGATGCGCTGCGCGTCGCCCCGCAGGTAGCCGATGCGCCCCGGCCGCGGCGATCCGAGGGATGACGCGGTGCGGAGCTGCACCGCGCTCACGTTCAGCCCCACGGCCCGGCAGCCGAGCCCGCCCGCCAGCTGCCGCACCGCCCCGCCCACGCCGCATCCCACGTCCAGCACTGCGTCCCCCGCGCCGATCCCCGCCAGGTGCGCCAGGCGCCGCGTGCACTCGCGCGCGCCTTCCACCCAGCGCGCGCCGTCCGCCCAGACCGCGTCGTCGTCCACCATGGGTGGATGGAGCTGGTCGCCCAGCATCAGACCCACGATCCCGGTCCCCGGCAGCTCCGCGCCCTGCAGCCAGGCCGCGTCGTAGTACGCCGCCGCCCGGCTGCCGGAATCGCCCCCCGCGCGTTCGCCCATCCCGTCCATCAACCTCGCGCTGCCGATTCGTGGGTTCGCACCGGCGGCCCGGAGCGCGGCGGACAAGCTATCGCATCGCCGCGAGCGGCGACACTGGCGGCGAGCAACGACGCGGAATGCTCGTGATGACTCCGCCCGGACCCCTCCG
>DASTNU010000009.1:0-3941 GCA_035720605.1 Longimicrobium sp.
GCGGCCGGCGCGCTCGCTGGCGTACACGCCGCTCTTCCAGGTGATGCTCGCCTGGCAGAACGCCCCCGCGGCGCGCTTGCACCTTCCCGGCGTCGACGTCGTGGAGATGGACGACCGGGAGGCGACGGCGAAGTTCGACCTGTCGCTCTCGCTGGCCGAGGCCGGCGGACGGATCGCCGGGGAGCTGGCGTACGCCACGGCGCTCTTCGACCGCGCGACGGCGGAGCGCTACGCCGGCTACCTGCGCGCCGCGCTGGCGGCCATGGCGGCGGACGACCGTCTCCGCGTGGACGACCTTCCGCTGCTGGACGAGGAGGAGCGGCGTCTCGTCGTGGAGGAGTGGAACGCGACCGCCGCGGCGTACCCCGCGGACGACTGCATCCACCGGCTGGTCCAGGCGCGGGCGCGGCGCACCCCCGGCGCCGTGGCCGTGGTGCACGAGGGCGCGCGGCTCACCTGTGCGCAGGTGGACGGGAGCGCCGCCCGCCTGGCGCGCGCGCTCCGCACCCTGGGCGTGGGACGCGGCGCCTTCGTCCCCGTCCTGGCGGAGCGCGGCCCCGCCGCGCCGGTGGCCATGCTCGCCGCGATCAAGGCGGGCGCGGCCTTCGTCCCCCTGGACCCCGCGTGGCCGGACGAGCGCCTGCGCGCCGCGGTCCGCGACCTCGATCCCGCGGTGGTGCTGGCGGACGCGGCCTCGGCGGAGCGGGCGGCGGCGCTGGGGCGGCCGGTGCTGGTCGCCGGGGTGGAGGCGGGGGACGGGGACGATGCGGACGACGTGGAAGCGCTGGACGGCGGGGTGGGGGCGGGGGACGCGGTCTACGCCATCTACACCTCCGGCTCCACCGGCGTCCCCAAGGCGGCGGTGGTGCACCACGGCGGGATCGCCAACCGCTTCGGGTGGATGAGCGCGCGCTTCGGCGCCGAATCGGCCGCGTGCGTGCTGCAGACCACCCGGCACGTCTTCGACAGCGCCGTCTGGCAGCTCTTCTGGCCGATGGCGCACGGCGGGCGCGCCGTCATCCCCCGCGACGGCGGCGAGGCGGACGCCGGGTACCTGCTGGAGACGATCGGCGCGGAAGGGGTGACGATGACGGACTTCGTCCCCTCCGTCTTCAACGCCCTCCTCCCGGACCTCGTCGCGGACGCGGGCGCGCGGGAGCGGCTGGCCTCGCTGCGCACCGTGGTCGTCGGCGGGGAGCAGATCACGGCGGAGACCACGTACCGCTTCCTCGGCGCGCTCCCCGGCGTGCGGGTGGTGAACCTGTACGGCCCCACGGAGTGCAGCATCGGCTCCATCTGCCACGAGGTCCGCGACGACGGCGGCGAGCGCATCCCCATCGGGACGCCGATCTCCAACACCCGGGCGCTGCTCCTGGACCGGCGCGGGCGGCCGGTGCCGCGGGGGGCGGCGGGGGAGATCCACCTGGGCGGGCGGTGCGTGGGGCTGGGCTACCGGGGCGATCCGCGCAGGACGGCCGCCGCCTTCGTCCCCGATCCGTTCGGCGAGCCGGGCGCGCGCCTCTACCGCACCGGCGACCTGGGGCGCCACCGCGCCGACGGGAGCATCGAGTACCTGGGCCGCATCGACCAGCAGGTGAAGGTCCGCGGCTTCCGCATCGAGCCCGGCGAGATCGAGGCCCGGCTCCGCGCCCACCCGGCCGTGCGCGAGGCCGTCGTCGTCGCCCGCGAGGACGCGCCGGGAGAGCGGCGGCTGGTGGCCTACGTCGCCGGCGGCGCGGTGGAGGCCGGGGAGCTGCGCGCGCACCTGGCCGCGCACCTCCCCGGGCCGATGGTTCCCGCCGCGTTCGTGTGGCTGGACGCCCTGCCGCTGACGCCGAACGGCAAGCTGGACCGCCGGGCGCTCCCCGCGCCGGGGGACGAGGACGCATCCATCCCCCCGTACGAGCCGCCCGCCGGCGCGGTGGAGACGGTGCTGGCGGGGATCTGGGCGGAGGTGCTGGGGGTGGAGCGCGTGGGGCGCCGCGACCACTTCTTCGAGCGGGGCGGCCACTCCCTCCTGGCCGTCCGGCTGGTTTCCCGCGTCCGCCGGCGGCTGGACGCCGCGGCCGCGCTCCGCGACCTCTTCGAGCGCCCGGTGCTGGCCGACTTCGCGCGCGGGCTGGCGCCGGCGGCGGACGCGGACCGGTCGCCGATCGGGCCCGTGGACCGCGGCGGGCCCCTTCCGCTCTCCCCCGCGCAGCGGCGGCTCTGGTTCCTGGAGCAGCTGGGCGGCCTGGGCGGCGCGTGGCACGTCTCCGAGCGGCTGCGGCTGCGCGGCGCGCTGGACGTCGCGGCGCTCCGCCGCGCGCTGGACCGCATCGCCGCGCGGCACGAGGCGCTGCGGACCACCTTCGCCGCCGCGGGCGGCGAGCCGGAGCAGCGGATCGCGCCGGCGCGGGCGGGCGCCTTTCCGCTCGCGATGGACGACCTGGCCGGGGATGCGGACGCGGAGGCGGCGCTGCGGCGGATCGTCGCCGGGGAGGCGCGCGCGCCCTTCGACCTGGAGCGCGGGCCGCTGGTCCGCGGCCGGCTGGTGCGCCTGGCGCGGGACGACCACGCGCTCCTGCTGACCCTGCACCACCTGGTCTCCGACGGGTGGTCGACGGACGTGCTGGTCCACGAGCTGGGCGCGCTCTACGGCGCCTTCGCGCGCGGCGAGGACGATCCGCTCCCCCCGCTGGCGGTGCAGTACGCCGACTGGGCCGCGTGGCACCGGCGCCGGATGGACGGCGGCGCGCTGGACGCGCAGGCGGAGCACTGGCGCCGCGCGCTCTCCGGCGCGCCCCCGCTCCTGGCGCTCCCGGCGGACCGCCCGCGCCCCGCGCGGCAGGACCCCGCGGGAGAGACGCTGCCGGTGGCGCTGGACCAGGAGGCGTCGGCCGCCGTGCGGACGCTCTCCCGCCGCCACGGCACCACGCCGTTCATGACGGTGCTTGCCGCGTGGGCGGCGGTCCTGGGCCGCCTGGCGGGGCAGGAGGACGTGGTGGTGGGCACGCTCTCGGCCAACCGCGGGCGCGAGGAGGTGGAAGGGATGATCGGCTTCTTCGTCGACACCCTCGCGCTGCGCGTGGATCTCGCCGGCTCCCCCTCCGCCGCCGGGCTGCTGGCGCGGGTGCGGGCGCGGACGCTGGAGGCGCAGCAGCACGCCGACCTCCCCTTCGAGCGCGTGGTGGAGCTGGTGCAGCCCCCGCGCAGCCTGGCGCACCATCCGCTCTTCCAGGTGATGCTCTCGTGGGAGGAGGCCCGGCGGAGCGGGCCGGCGCTCCCCGGCCTCCGCATCGAGGCGCTCGGCGTGGCGCCCGAGGCGGCGGCGCGGTTCGACCTCTGGCTCGCGCTGCGCGACGCGGACGGGCGGATCGCCGGGGACGTGACGTACGCCGCCGCGCTCTTCGACCGCGCGACGGTGGAGCGCTGGCTCGGTGCGCTCGCCCGCCTGCTGCGGGAGATGGCGGCGGACGACGCGCGCGCCGTCGACCGCCTTCCGCTCCTCTCCGACGCCGAGCGCCGGCGCCTGGTGGACGGGTGGAACGCCACGGAGGCGGCGTATCCGCGCGAGCTGTGCATCCACCACCTCTTCGAGGCCCAGGCGGCGCGGACGCCCGGCGCGGTGGCCGTCGTGGCCGGGGGCGGCGCGCTGACGTACGCGGAGCTGGACGCGCGCGCCGGCCGGCTGGCGCGCCGCCTCCGCGCGCGGGGCGTGGGCCCGGAGTCGCGGGTGGCACTCTGCGTGGAGCGGGGCGTGGAGATGGTGGTCGCCCTCCTGGGCGTGCTGAAGGCCGGGGGGGCGTACGTCCCGCTCGACCCCTCGCACCCCGCGGACCGGCTCGGCTGGCTCCTCCGCGACGCCGCCCCCGCCGCGGTGCTGGTGCACGGGGATCGGCGTGCGGAGGTGGATGCGCTCCTCGGCGCGCTGGAGATCCCCCTCCTCGGCGTCGACGACG
>DASTNU010000010.1:0-2527 GCA_035720605.1 Longimicrobium sp.
GGCTGACGGTGGCGGCGGGACCGCAGCGGGACCACGCGTTCGAGAGCCGCCTGCGGCAGATGGAGCACCGCGAGCTCGCCGGGCGCGATCCGTACGCGGGGCGTGGTCGGAACGGGCCGCGCCTGGCGATCACGCCGGGGGTGCCCGCGGTGGGCGCGCTGATGGACCTGAACGTGGAGACCTCCGACGCCTGCACCACCTTCGACACCCGCGTGGGCGAGGTGATGGCGGTCGGCACCCACGTCATCATGATGGAGGACACCGCGAACCCCTCCGGCGGGCTGACCACGGCCGACTACGAGGCGCTCGCGGACTCGTTCGACGCCAGCATCCATCCCACCATCACGGGGGTCTTCGGGGAGCCGTCGGACATCGACGGGAACGACCGCGTGATCGCGTTCTACACGGAGGCCGTCAACGAGCTCACCCCGCCGGCGTCGTCGTCGTTCATCGGCGGGTTCGTCTTCTCGCGCGACCTGTACTCCACGGGGGACTGCGCCACCAGCAACGTGGGCGAGATGTTCTACATGCTGGCCGCCGACCCGACGGGCGAGGTGAACGGGCACGTGCGGTCGGTCTCCTTCATCCTGGAGAACACGCTGGGGACGCTGGCCCACGAGTTCCAGCACCTGATCAACGCGTCGCGGCGGATGCACGTCAACACCCCGTGGAACGGGTTGTTCGAGGAGACGTGGCTGAACGAGGGGCTCTCGCACGTGGCCGAGGAGCTGATGTTCTACTTCGCCACCGGCCTTGCCCCCGGCGCAAACCTGGACGAGACGGACATCGGTTCGGACCCCGACATCGAGGATGCGTTCTTCCGGTACGCGGAGGACAACTACGGCCGGCTGCGGCAGTGGCTCATCTCGCCGCACACCAACGGCCCCTTCCAGGGCGACAGCGACCTGGCGACGCGCGGGTCCATCTGGGCCTTCCTGCGCTACTCCGCGGACCGGCTGGGGGGAGACCAGTCCGACTTCTGGAACGCGCTGGTGAACACGGGGAACACCGGGCTGGACAACCTGGAGGCGGAGCTGGGGACGGACCCGCTGCCGTGGTTCCGCGACTTTGCCGCCGCCACCTACGCCGACGACGTCGGCGGGTCGCCGCCGGCGGAGTTCACGCAGCCCAGCTGGAACTTCCGGGACATCTACGAGGCGCTGGACTACGCGCCCGGCCCCGGCTGCAGCTGCGCCTACCCGCTGGAGCCGGTGGACCCCGCGGACGGCGTGGAGGAGAGCTTCACGCTCGCCAGCGGCGGCGCCGCCGCGTACCTGCGGATGGGCGTTCCGGCCGGCACCTTCGCGGGGCTCGCCGTCCTGTCCGGCGGCCTCGCTCCGCCGGCCACCATCCGCCTGGCCATCGTCCGCCGCAAGTAAGGGAAAGACGTTTCACGCGGAGGACGCGGAGCTAAACAAGAGGACGCGGAGAGCTGTATCGGTTCTCCGCGTCCTCTTTGTTGCCTCTGTGCCCCTCTGCGTGATGCTTTTCGGGTGTTCGCGTGGCGTCAGCCGATGCGGAGCAGGTGGATGAGGAGGAGGCTGAGGGTGATGAGGACGAGCAGCGACGCCGTGACGGCCGCGATCACGCGCGGGCCCACGCGGCCCAGGATGCGCACGTCCACGCCCAGCCCCAGCGCCGCCATCGCCAGCACCGTCATCCACCGCGACACCTCGCGCACGGGGCCCGCCACCTCCGCCGGGATCGCGCCGAACGAGCGGGCCGCCGCCAGCACCAGGAAGCCGGCGATGAACCAGGGCACCACGCTCCCCGCCGCCAGCTTCTGCTTTCCCACCTTGTGCGCGCGAAAGGTGAAGAAGAGGATCACCGGCCCCAGCAGCAGCACCCGCACCAGCTTCACCAGCGTCCCCACCTCGCCGGCCAGGCGGCCGACGGGGAAGGTGGCGGCGATCACCTGCGGAACGGCGTAGACCGTCATCCCCGCCAGCACGCCGTACCGGTACTCGTCCAGGCCGAACGCCGGCATCAGCAGGGGCAGCGAGAGCACCACGACCACGCCGAGAACCGCGGTGAAGGCGATGGACGACGCCACCTCCTCGCGGTCCGCCCCGATCACCGGCGCCACCGCGGCGATGGCGGAGTTGCCGCAGATGGCGTTGCCGCAGGCGATCAGGGTGGCCAGGCGCGGGTTCAGCCCCAGCGCCCGCCCGATGCCGTATCCCGCCGCCAGCCCCGCCGCCACCACGGCGACGATCGCCAGCACCAGCGGCGCGCCCGCCCGCAGCAGCAGCGGCAGGTCCACCGACGCGCCCAGGAGCACGATGGCCGTCTCCAGCACCTGCTTTCCCGCGAAGGCGATCCCCGGCTCGTACCGCTCCGGCGGCGTCCACGCGGTGCGGACGATCATCCCCAGCAGGATGGCCAGCACCAGCGCCTCCACCACCGCGTGGCCAAGGAGCCTCACCTCCGCCGCCTGCAGCGCCCACGCGGCCAGGGTCAGGGCGGTGGCCAGGGCCAGGCCGGGGAGGAGCGTGTGCGGGCGGAGCGGCGGGCTGGGCATCGGTAC
>DASTNU010000011.1:0-3166 GCA_035720605.1 Longimicrobium sp.
CCCCCCAGCGCCTCCACCCCCAGCCCCGCCCCCACCGCCACCGGCGCCGCCACCGCCAGCACGCCGGGTGCGATCATCTCGCGCAGCGCGTGGCGCGTGGCCAGGTCCACGCAGCGGGCGGAGTCCGGCGGCACCGTGCCCTGGATGATCCCCGGCGTCTCCGCGAACTGCCGCCGCACCTCGGCGATCAGCGCCTGCGCCGCCTTGCTGACGGAGGTGATGGACAGCGCCGCCACCGCGAAGGGGATGGCGCCGCCGATCAGGAACCCGATCACCACCACCGGGTCGATCAGGTTGATCCCCTCCAGCCCCACCCACGACGCGTACGCCGCGTAGAGCGCGATGGAGGTCAGCGCGGCGGAGGCGATGGAGAAGGCGGTGATGATGGCGCCGGACTCCTTTCCCGCCGTGTGCAGCGCGTCGGTGACCCGCCGCGCCTCCGGCCCCAAGTGGCCCAGCTGCACGATGCCGCCCGCGTTGTCGGCGATGGGGCCGAAGGCGTGCACCGCCATGGTGATCCCCACCGTCCCCAGCATTCCCACCGCCGCGATGGCGATGCCGTACAGCCCCGCGGACGCGTACGCCGCGCCCACCGCGCCGCACACCAGCAGCACCGCGGGCACGGACGACTGCAGCCCCGCGGAGATCCCCGCCAGCACGTTGGCCGCCGGCCCGATGGCGGAAGCTTCCGCGATGCGCCGCGCCGCCGCGGGCCCCGTGAACGCCGCGGTGACGGCGCCGACCGCCACCCCCGCCAGCGAGCCCGCCAGCAGCGCCCAGAACGGCCCCAGGTAGCCGTAGATGCGCCCGCTGGCCTCGTCCGCCATGTCGAAGCCCAGCAGGTAGACGATGGCCCACATCGCCAGCAGAAAGAGCGCGGAGGCGGCGAACTGCACCAGCCGCAGCGCGCGGGCGGGCTTTTCGGGGTCCAGGTAGCGGATCAGGAAGACGCCGACCATCGACGCCACCAGCCCCACGGCGATGGCGAAGAGCGGGAGCGAGATGGCGGCGATGCGGTTCTCGTAGCCGGAGAGCGTGGCCTCCGTCATCCCCACCGCGATGGCGGCGATGACGGCCGCGGCGCAGCTTTCGAAGAGGTCGGCGCCCATCCCCGAGGTGTCGCCGGCGCAGTCGCCCACCAGGTCGGCGATGGTGGCGGGGTTGCGGGGATCGTCCTCGGGGATCTCCGCCTCCACCTTCCCCACCAGGTCCGCGCCCATGTCCGCGGCCTTGGTGAAGATGCCGCCGCCCACCCGCGCGAACAGGGCGATGCTGCTGGCCCCCATGGCGAAGCCCGCGACGATCTCGGCGAACTCGCGGAAGCGGATCTCCTCCACCACGTCCGGGCGGTGGATGCCCAGGAAGTAGAGCAGCCCCGTACCCAGCACCGTCAGCGACGCCACCGCCAGCCCCGCCACGGCGCCGCCGGAGAAGCCGGTGCGCAGCGCGGCGGGAAGGCCGGGATAGCGGGCCGCCTCCGCCGTGCGCACGTTGGCGCGCACCGCGGCGAACAGACCGCTGAACGCGGCAAGCATGGAGCAGAGCGCGCCACCCACGAACGCCCCCGCCGTCCGCGCCCCCGCGGCGAAGAAGAGCAGCACCGCCGCCGCCAGGACGAAGGCGCCCAGCACCACGCCCATGCGCCGCGCGAACGCCAGCGCGCCGGACTGGATCTGCGCGGCGAGCCCGCGCATCACCTCGTTCCCGGGCGGCAGCCTGCGCAGCCGGTCCCAGATGAAGAAGGTGACCGCGAGCCCCAGCAGGCCCAGCGTCCACAGCCAGTCGGTGAGGAGAGTCAGGTCCACGGGCGCGGCGAGAGGCAGGAAGTGGGCCGGACGGAAGGGAAGAGTGCGTTAGTGCGTTAGTGCGTTAGTGCGTTAGTGCGTCAGGCGATCATGGGGGGAGCTTGGTCCGCCGGAAGGAGTGGGAGCGCGACGCCGCCTCCTGGTTGCGGACGCGCAGGTGCACGAGGCGCCGCACGCGGCTGGGCCGTCGAGTCCGCGCAGGCGGACTTTGTGAATTTCCAGCGGCGAATTTCATTCGCTCCCGCGGGCAGGCGGCACCTATCGGCGAATGCGATCAGTTACTAACGCACTAACGCACTAACGCACTCACGCACTTCGTCAGTTGTTGCACGCGTCCATCGCCGCCTCGATGCCGTCGCGCATCCAGATCTCCACGCCGCGGACCAGGTCCGGAAAACGCTCCTCGACCAGCGTACGGTCGCCGCGCGGCATGGGCGAGAGCACCCAGTCCGCCAGGTCCGCCTGGGGCGGCTTCTGCCCCACGCCGATGCGCAGCCGCGGGTAGTCGCGGGTGCCCAGCATCTGCTCGATGGACTTGAGCCCGTTGTGCCCGCCCGCGCTGCCGGAGGGGCGAAAGCGCGCGCGGCCGGGGTCCAGCGCCACGTCGTCCACCACCACCAGCAGGTCGCGGGACAGGTCCAGCGCGTTCATCCGCTTGAGCGGCACCAGCACGCCGCCGCTGCGGTTCATGTAGGTGAGCGGCTTGATGAGCCGCACCTGGAACGGCTCCACCCGGGTGGTGGCGTTGGCCTGGCTCTTTTCCGCGCGGAACTTCGCGATCCCCCACGACCGGGCGAGCGCGTCCAGCAGCCACCACCCCGCGTTGTGGCGCGTGTTCTCGTACTCGCGGCCGGGGTTTCCCAGCCCCACGATCACCTTGGCCCCGGCCACGTCGTCCTCGCCCGTCGCGGAAAGGAGCGCCCGCAGGCGCTCCAGCACGCCGCGGATGATCCTACTCCTCCTCGTCCGCCTTGCGGCCGCGCAGCACCTCCGGCTCCGCGGGCGCTTCCTCCTCGGCCGCCTCGCTCTCCCCCCGCGCCGAGCCGACGACGGACGCGATCGGCAGATCCGCGTCCTGCAGGAACTTCACGCCCTCGCGGGCGGGCACGTCGCCCACGCGCACCGACTCGCCCAGCGTGAGGTTGCTGACGTCGATCTCCACCGCGTCGGGCATGTTGCCGGGAAGGCACTCCACCTCCAGGTCGTACAGCACGTGGTCCAGGATGCCCCCGTCGGTGTGCACCCCCACCGGCGTGCCGATCAGCCGCACCGGGATCTTGACGTGCACCTTCTCCCCCGCGTGCACGTGGAAGAAGTCTACGTGCAGCACCTCGGGCTTGAAGGCGTGCATCTGGACGTCG
>DASTNU010000012.1:0-12806 GCA_035720605.1 Longimicrobium sp.
GCTTCGAACTCCTCCTTCGCCGGCAGCCGCTGTCTCCGCTCCCATAGGTAGCGTGCCGTCTCGTTCGACAGGTATCTTGCAGCTAGCTCGCCAAAGAACGACTGGCTGACGCCGTCGGCGACCACACCCACGACCCATCCATCCCGCGCTTGGACGTGCGCGAAGTCCTGGCCAGGTTGGTTTGAGGCGTCGAAGTCTGTCGAGCGGCGGTAGCCGCAGCTTGTCTCGATTATCCGTGAGGTGCCCGGAACTTCCAAGGATCGAGACTCGAACTGGACCTCGCCTGAGACCTGCTCTGGGTTTAGGACAACTTCAAATGGGCTCGCCATTAGGCTCCTCCGAGTCAGGGATAGCCGGAGCCGTGTTTCCGATAGTCTGGAGCGCGCCCGCGGGCGCAGACCCTTGGGGGGCGCCCCACAATACCACGGGGGGCTTGCGTTCGGGAGCGGCTTGGGTAGGGGTGATCCACCGCACGTCCAGACGCTTCTGTGAAGCTTCCGGAAGCACTTTCCAGAACGGGGACACTTGCGGCTTAGGCGCGATGGCTGGAAGCGGCGAGAAGGTCAGCCCCATGCGCATGCGTGCCAAGGCTTCCCTCCATGCACCGAGGGTGGGGCACTCCTGCAGCGTCACAGAGTTCCACGCCTGTTCCAGCAAATTGCTGACTGCGCGGCTCGCCGGACTCCCCGCCCTCCCCTGCGCCCCGATGGCGTGCTGGAGCATCCGCAGCCGCTCCGAGCCGCCCATCTGCAGTTCCGACGGGTCAAAGTAAGTTTCACCGTAAGAGGCGGCCCGGACCTCATCGTCGTACCACCCCAGCATCTCAGCAATGAGAACCGCGCCTGCAAAGCGGTCCCCATCGATGCGCCACACACCTTGCATGCTCGTGCGGTGTTGATAGCCCGGGGTACCGAGAGTGAGCGCGGAAGGGGGCTGCATCACGTCGGCGTAGATATCCTCTACGTCGATGAGCGACGGCTGGAGCGTGCGCGGGTCTACTATAACGTTCGCAGCTGAGAGATCGCAGTGTGCGATGCCCCGCTCCTCTAGCCCGGCTAGCACGCCGGCCAAGCGTAGCGCCAAGTCCAGGCATTCCTCGCGATTGAGCACCGCCGTCTGACCGCCGCCCGCTAGCATGTCGAACCACGACAGCCCCTGCACCCAAGGCATCAGAATCGCGTACTCCAAGTTTGGGTACCGTTGTAACGTCTTCGGGGCGCTCGCTGGGCTCAGGCAGCGGCGTTCGCACACCCCCATGCCGTCGAGAGTCTTGAACTGGTCGAGCTTCTGACAGGTAACTTCGAGCGACGGGTCGCGGAAACGCTGCTTCATCACCTTGATCGCGTATTCGCCCCCGGAGTGGATGTCCTCAATCCGGTAGACGATTGCTTTAGCGCCCTCGGCGGCGTGCACAAAGCCGGGAGCGAAAGGGTGCTCCAGCGCGCGGAACGTCAGGTCACGTCCCTCGAGTGCGAGCGAGAACGTCTCATTGGCTGCGGGTTCGAACGCGGGCATTAGGTACCTCTCGAGTGTACGTTCTTTCGGCCGCTCCCGTTCGTGCTCATTCAAAGTGCGCCGTTGCCGCATCGCGCGGCTACTGGGTTGGGGTGGCCCCAGACATGACAAAAGCTAATTCGATCAGTTCCTTGCTACTGCTCGGGATCAGCATGCGGCAGCCCGCCTGCAGGCTGTACCCCTCTTCGTGGATCACGCGTGCGTAGCTGTCCGGGAGGCTAGACGACATGTTGAACAGCTTCCGCGCGTACTCGTCGGCGAGTTCACTAACGTCGCTCACACCGGCCCAGCTTTTCGGGTCGCCTATCGGTTGCGTCGTCAGGTTAGGGCCGACGTAGATGTTCTCGACTAGCACGTTCCCGTCGGGCGTTCTCATCTGCATGATTTCGCGGGCGAGCGGCTCTGGATCAGCCCCGGTGTACTGACCATCCGTGATGTGGCACACCATGGGAGCGGGACGCGGCGGACCATCATCCTGCTGCGCCAACTCCTGCCGCAGGAGGTCGCGGGCCACCACAAATGCCGCGTACGTGTCGGTTGCCGACGATGTCCCCAGACCCGGGGTACCTCTCTGCGCGACATCAGTGATTGACTGTATGCCGCCCAAGATGTCCTCGGGCGTTTCGCTGTAAGCAATCATCCCGAGCCGATAGCGGGGAGAGATAGTCATTCCCTTGGTAGAGCGTTGTACCATGCGAACCAGCACCTGCTCGATGGCACGGTTCACGTGCTCGATCTTTGGGGCCCCATCCAGTTCCTTCGACATCGATCCGCTGATGTCGAGCAGGTAAATGACCAAGGCGGGAGTCCGGCTCGTGGCGACGATGTCGTAAGGCATGATTCCTCCGTGCGGATCTGTCGAGGGACGTGGGATTACATGGTGGATTCAGTCGCGGGGAAACGCGATGTATGGTGTCGCTCGCCGTATCATCAGCGCGGCGTCGGAACTTGGTGGTTGGTTACCTTGCGCAACCGAACCTCGGCGAGTTGATCGGATATCTGTGCCTTAGAGATGGTGGTCCTGCTCCGGCGGGGAAACGGCGAAGCGGACGAATCGGAACCAGAAACGCAGGCGTATCGAGCCAATACGGTGCCATGGTCGACCGGCATGAACAGATCCATCGAAAGAAGCAAAAACCGGACGCAAGATGTGCGCCACTGTAGAGCACCGCCGTGAAAGCAGCTTGGAACACTTAAGCGCATCCTGCTGGTTCGTGTTCCGGTGCTTCTAACGCGGGCTTTGGGGTAGTGGCACATGGCAACCCCCATCTGGGACAGCCGCGCCCCTCAAGAAGGCTCGCTGATCTGAAGAGACAATGGTGAGAAGAGCTCGTGCGGAGGCAACGACGGCGGCCTAACCAGGTTTGCTGAGTGCCACATAGAATCGATGGTTACCCCACAGGCCGCGGCGCATTCGTCCCGCGGCCTTTTTTGTCTTTGCCCGACCCGTAGACGGCCGCCAGAGAGTATACGCGCGTGCGCGCCCAGTCCCGAGAGGGCCCTCGTCGGCGTTTCGGTGGAGGTCGTGGTATCAGCAGGGTGACCACCGGAGCGAGCCGTGACCGAGGCACCTCAACGCTCGCTTCGCTCGCAGGTGCCTTCGGTCGGCTCGCCTTTTCGCTGCGCTCAAAGGGAACCCCGTTGCCGCGTCGTACCCTCCGCAAAGCCACGCGCTGGACCCCCGAAGAGTGGACCCAGATCGAACACGCCGCCGCCGCCCGAGGCGTGCCCCCGCTGCGCTACGTCCGCGAGGCGGCGCTCAACTCCGCGGCGGTCGCCGGCGCTGCCGAGGGCAGCGCGGCGTCCAACCTCAGCCGCACTGCTGGCTCGCGCCGAGCCGCCCAGGCCTTGGTGAACCAGTTCGCGCGCGTGCTCAGCAACTTGCGACAGCTGCATCGCGTGGCGGAGATGGAAGGCGACGACGACGCGGAACTGCTCACTGCTGCCGCGGTGTTCGTGGAGGATGCGATCTCTCGCGTGCCGGCCACCCTCGGCGCGCGCGCGACCGATGCTCTCGCGGGCCTAGTCGAGGTCGGGAATGCGCTCAACGTGCTCGCGCGTCGCGCGAACACGGCCGAGGAACTGCCTCCCATGCCCGAACTGCGCGCTGTCCTGAAGCAGGTCGAGGCGGCGGTGAGGGAAGCAATCCCGTGATCGCCAATCAGACGTTCGGCGGGGGTTTCGTGGGGCTGGGTTCCTACCTGCGTGAGGGGAAGAACCACGTCTACCCATCCCTGCGCGTCGGGTGGACCGAGTTCCGGAACCTGCCCACAAGCCGCATGGACATCGCTGAACGCATTATGGCAGGCACGGCGAGCCTCTCGTACACGAAGAAGCCCGTCTTTCACCTCTCCATCAGCTTCGCGCCGGGCGATCTGGTGGACGAGGCGTTGATGAGGCGAGTGATGGCGCGGACGCTGTCGGACATCGGACTGGCAGAGCACCAGGCGGTGATCGTGGCCCACATCGACACCGACGATCCGCACGTGCACGCGATGGTCAACCGCGTCCACCCCGAAACCGGCGTGGCGTGGAAAGGGAGCTGGAGCCGGCTGCGCGTCGAGGCCAGCCTTCGCCAGCAGGAGCTGGACGAGGGGCTGCGGGTCGTGCCCGGCTGGCTCGCGCGCGTGCCCGGCCACCCTGAGATGAGGCCGCGCCCGCGGCTGGCGCGCGCGGACGAGGAGTTTCTCCGCGAGGTACAGGAGCGCGCCGGTCCGGTGCTGGAGCGGGCAGAATCCTGGTTCGACGTGGAAGCCGGACTTGTGCAGCTGGGGCTTTCCGTGCGCATGAACGGGCGCGGCATGTCCGTCACGGATGGCCAGCGGGAGGTAAAGGCGTCCGAGATCGGCCGGCAGTTCTCCCGATTCCAGTTGGAGAAGCGGCTTGGCCGCTTTTCCGATTACCAGGCGCTCCTGGGAGTCGCCCGCCGAACGCTCTGGCAGGCCAGGACCAGGGTACGGCGCGACACCGGCCGAATGCGCGCTGACGCAAGCCCTTCGGCAAGCCAGCCGGCAGCGGGGCCATGTGAGCGCTTCAGTCTGTACGAGGAGGACGGCGGGTTCGCGGTGTGGGACAGCGCCGGGCCGAATTTGTTCTTCGCGGAGACGCGAGAGCGGGCCGAGGTGGAGATGCAGCGGGCCAACCGGCTCGTCGCTCGCTACCCCAACATTCGCGTCGTGCGGTGCCTCCGCGACATGGACGGTGAGTGGCACGACGCCCGCGGATTGCCGCGACCTCGCGAGGAGAAGGGCCGACCGCTTCGCAGGCGTGCCCTTCCCGCGTGGGCAGAGCCCAGCACACCAATTCCAGCGCCCACCGACCTCGGTCCTGCAGCGCGTTCGCCGGAAGCGCCTCCGCGCCTCTCACACCCTGTAGCGGCGTCAGAAATCACCGTCCAGCCATCCGCCGCGGCGATCACAGCTGGCTCGGAGCAGCCCGCCGCTCCCGGAGCAGAGCGTTCTAATCCCGCGCTCGAGTCTGCGCCTGTACCGGTGCGTGAAGATGCGAGTTTCCTGGATGAGGTGCGGTCGCACGCCAAGGCCATCCTGCGGGTCTCGCCCTCTTGGGCGGAACTGGAGCACGACCTAGCCGAGCTGGGGCTGTTTCTCCGGGTGAAGGGCGGCGGCTTCGTTGTGACCGACGGGCAACGGGAGGTGAAGGCGTCCGAGGTAAGTCGCGAGTTCTCGCGCTTCTACCTGGAGAAGCGCCTCGGGCGGTATCCCGGCCATCACTTGGCAGCCGCTGCGTCTGACGTCGCGTCGGCGCCACCTGCATCTGCTGTTCAGGCGGACATTCCCGCGCAGCAGGTCGAGCTTCCCAAGCGTCAGGCACCAGCGGCCGCACCACAGGAACCCAAGAGCCCCACGATTTCCGTCTCTCGGCCATTCAGCGTGCCAGCCGAAGTAGAACCTGCGGCCGTCGCGCCTGCTGGGACTGCGGCTAACGATGAGATCTTCGCTCCGGCGCCGATCGTGGAACGCGCGGCGGCGCAGGTCGGCGCGCTGGAGCCGGCACCGCCCGCAGAGCCCATCAGGGAGGAAGTGACGATCCAACATCAGGGGCCGCAGCCCGAAGCGCACCGTACGCCGGATCTGTCGGCGCATGGAGGGGGACCCGAGGGTGGCGAGGTGCCCGACGAGGGTCGGCTGAACCTGCCACCTCGTATGGTGGAGCGCGCGCAGGCGGATCCAGCGGTCGAGGAGGCCGTGCGTGCGTTTGTGGCGTGGGAGGAAGCCCACGCTGCACACGCTCTGGCGCGCACGCTCCGGGAGGAGCGGGCTCAGGCGGAACAGGTGCTCGCGAAACTGGATCGGCAGGACAGGGAGCTTGAACGCACCCGGCGAGATTTCCGAGCTACGGCAGCGAGGGTATACCGCAATCCTGCCGCGGCCATCGCTGCGTGGGACGAGCTAGTTCTCAGCGAGACGGATAATCTGAAATCCGCCGCTGAGAAGGTAACAAAGAAGCCGGAAATCCTGGGGCCGCTGCTCACCGATCCGCATCCCTCCGCCTTGGAATGGGCAGCGGAGAAGCTCGGCTTTCCCAGCACTCGGGAGGCGCGCGAAGCTGTGCCTCGCATGCTCGACCGCGCCGTCCTGCATACGCCGGCGCTGCGCGAGGCGACGAAGCCCGTCGAGTGGACCGCTCCGGACGGGCAGAAGGTCGAGGGCCGCAAGCAGGTAAGGTCGATGGCGACGGAGGTCGTCCGCGACCGGCAAGCTCGGATCAAGAGCCTGGATGAGAAGGTGCAGGAACTAGGCGGCCTCTCTGGCACCGAGCGCGACACGCAGCTTGCCTTCTACAACCTGTCTCCCGCCCAGCGGAGCCAGGCCGAGCGGAAGATTGCCGCATGGGGTGCCGCGAACGGCGTGACGGAAGCAGCCGTCGCGACGAAGCTCGCCGAGGTGCTCCGTAAGGCCCACCGCGCTGCGAGCGTGGCGCGGAGTGCTGGCAAAGGACCCGTCGGCTTTAACCCTGCGTGAGAAAAGTGATGGACGAGTTCAGCGCCGGAGCCGATCCGGCCGGTGCCTTCCTTCGTTCATCCTGTCACAGAGAGTCTCCACGATGTCCCGCTGCCTCAACAAGGCCACGCTGATCGGCTTCCTGGGCGCCGATCCCGAGATCCGCACCATCCCCAGCGGCGCACGCGTCGCGCAGTTCTCGCTCGGTACCACGCGCCGGTGGAACGACCGCAACGGCCGGCCGCAGGAGAAGACGCAGTGGCACCGCGTTCTCGTGTGGGACAGCCTGCCGGCGACGTTCGGCTTCGTGGAGAAGTACCTGCGGAAGGGCGACCGCGTGTACGTCGAGGGCGAAATCGACTACCGCTCGTACGAGACGGACAGCGGCGACACGCGCTGGACGACCGAGATCAAGGCGTCCGAGGTGCTGGGGGCGGGCGAGTTGGGCGGCGGGGAGGAACGGCGGGCGGGGCGGAGTACGCGCACCCGGGCGGCGGTGGGAGCGGGGGCTGAGCTCCAGCTGGCGCTGTAGCGATGGGCTACGACGCTCCGTATCCCGAGTTCAGCTGGTCCCACTCGCGAGACCGCACCTTGGCGGAGTGCGCGCGCGCCTACTTCTGGCGCTACTACGGCGGCCACCGCGGGTGGTCGCCGGAGGCGCCGGAGGAGGCGCGGCTCGCCTACGCCCTCAAGCAGCTCACCTCTTTCCCGATGATCGTCGGCAACGTGGTGCACGCTTGCGCCCGGGAGTGCGCGGATGCTGTGCGGCGAGGTGCGCCCCGCCCGTCGTTCGACAGGATGCTTCTGCGGGTTTCGGAGGCGCTGAACCGGGCGGTACTTGGCTCTCACCACCGCGGCCTGTTCCAGCGTGATCCCAAGCGCGTGGTGATGCTGCACGACGCGTGGTACTCCGGCCGCTCCGACTCGGCCGGGCTCGCCAGCGCGGTTGCGAAGGCACGCGTCTGCCTGCGCACCCTGGAGGCGTCGAGGGTGTGGGAGGATCTGGAGGGATGCCGGCCGGGGTGGATTACGGTGCCCGAGGGCGCCGAGGCGTTCGTCCACGAGGGATGGCCGATCTACGCGGGCCCGGACCTGGTCTACCGCCCTGACGAGCGGCGCGTCGTCATCCTCGACTGGAAGACGGGGGACGACAGCGACGCCGAACTGCAGATCGCGCTGTACGCGCTCTACTGCCGGACGGTGCTGGGGCTACCGTTCCGCGATGACGAGTGGTTCGGCCGCGTCGTGAACCTCTCCACCGGCGACGACAGCACGTTCGAGATCTCGCGCTACGACGTGATGCGAGCTGCGGAGCGCATCCGCGACAGCGTGCAGGCCATGCAGGCGCTGCTCACCGATTCGGACCGCAACGCGCCGCGTCCGATTTCCGACTTCCCGCTACCCGAGCCCGAGCGGCGACGGAGTTGCCCGTACTGTCCTTTCTACGCGCTCTGCCACGACGAACTGGAGGAATCGGAGGTTGCAAACTGGAGGACAGCATGACAACGTGGCGCGTGGCAATCGTTCGGCGACGCCGCAGTGCCGTGGCAGTTATGATGGGAGCAGGCTCGTCTCACCAAATTGACCTACTGAAACCTGTACCCTTTACTCCAGAGTGGAATGTGTGGTCTGACCGCCTCTCATCGGTAGAAGCTGAACTGACAGAGCGCGCGATCTCAGCGCTCGAACGCGTTGCTTGGGCGCGTCCTCTAGTGCACCGCGTCCAGCGCGCAGGGGGCATCTGCTCGGAAAACATGCCGCTCCTCTTCGAAGTGCGATACGCGTACGAACTGCATCGCGCTGGCGTGACGGCTGAGTACGAGTATTCGGCCGGGATCGGGAAGTCGAGCGTTGATTTTCGCTTGGCGGGTACGCCGGAGTGGCTAATCGAGTGCGTGAGCATTCGCGCCAGTAAGGGTGCGAAGCGAGCTATGCGGCAACGAGGGGAGATCTACGAGCAGCATTTCACGTCACGTCACCCCGATCCACATCAGACCCCCGAAGGCGAGATGGTCCGCGCCGGTGAACTGATCGCTGAGAAGGTGTTGAGCCGTGGCCGGCCTACGAAGTTTCCCACCCCATCTCCTCAGAGATATCACGTCATCGTAGTGGATACCCGGGGCTACTTAGATGGCGGAGGAGATGCAATCGACTTTCGGCAGATCACCTACGGATGGAGAGGCGTCCCGGAAGATCGGGAGTGGATGATCCACTGGTTCGGTCCGCTAGGAGAAGAACAACCTGTTCGGGGACTGTTTGAGGCAGGGAATCCCGTTCGTGGAGCGGAAATGATGCGTTCGCGGATTCATTTCCTGCATTTCGTCCAGGAAGAAGAATACACGGAAGGCGAGATCGTCCGACGCGGCTATATGCTCGCCAATCCTTGGCTGGTTGAGGACTATGAAACGGCTCGTCAGATTGTGAGGGGCTATCCATTGGTGCGCCAGCCAGAAACAGGTGCCCCGTCATAGGCGTCTGTCGGTCAGTACGGAAGAGCAGGCCGGGGTATCTGCCCGTCGGCGAGGCCGAGATGCTGCTCAGGCCGTACCGGCGTGTCGACGTCTCCTCCCCTTGTCCCGCCGGCGTGCCGTTCACAATTTCTTTCACAATTTCCAGCACCTACCACGGTGCGCCGGGTGACGCCCTGTTACGGAAATTGTAGGAAAACCGCGGGTTCTCCGCCCATGGTGGCGGGCGCCGTTACGACACCTCTGGCCTCCGGAGCCGAAGGTCACAGGTTCGAATCCTGTCGGGCGCACTCTTCGCAAACCCCCGCGGTTGCTGCACATGCAGCGGCCGCGGGGGTTTTCGCGTACTCCCCGGTGCAGCGCGAGCGCCACGCCAGGTGGGAATCCCCCCCCCCGTGCACAAGACCGGTCCGCTTACGACAATCTTTCGCGGAAACGTCCTGCGCATTACAATGCGCCAGAATCCTTCCGCGGGCCTGTCCCTCCCCACCTTTGCCCTCCCTGCTTCCATGCCCATTCCCGCACCGCTCCGTTCCATCGTGCCGGCGTGCGCGGCCTTCGCGCTGCTTTCCGCGGCCACCTGCCACCAGGCGCCCCCTCCCGAAGAGGTGAGCATTCCGTTCGACAACTACCGGGTGGACGTTCCGGCCGGCGGGGCCGTGGCGAACCTGGACCGGACGGTCACGGTCTACGCGGGAAAGCGCGCCACCGACTTCACCCTGGACCTGACCGTCTCCAACCTCCCCGCCGGTGCGCGCGTGGAGGTGCAGAGCGGCATCGGGGCCGTGCTGCAGACCCTCACCACGAACGGCCGGGTGCGCACGGTGCCGTTCGGGGGGAACGTGGGACGGATCCGCGTTCGCGTCCCAAACGTGGCGCAGCAGGCGCCGAACGTGGTGATCCACACCATCAACACCACGCGCGTGGAGCGCTTCGTACAGCCGGTGCTGGTTGCGGCACCGGCGAACACGGTCTCGGCGTTTCCGCTCACGCTGGGTGACCCCGTGGACTTCGCGCTGCACGACCAGCGGGATGACAGCTTCCATTTCTCCGTCGGGGGGCTGGTCGGGCGGGAGTTCGACGTGATCCTCATCGGGTCGGCGAGCCTGTGGATCGCGGAGCCGGGGCAGGGCTTTCCGCTCTCCAGCGGCGACGGAATGGAGGCGTTCACCCCGCAGCGGGCCGGACTCCCGACGCTCTCCCTTCCGGGGGCGGTGATCTCGCGTTTTCCCGCGGGGGACCGCGACTCGCTGCGGATTACCGTCAGCAACGTGGGCGTGCAGCGGATGGAGGGGGTGCGCGATGCGTTCCACGCGCGGCTACTGGTGGTGCCGGCGGGCGCGGTCCAGCCGCTGGCGTTCCCATCCTCGCGCCCGGACCAGTTCTTTCCCTGGCCGGTGGGGGTGGACCAGGACGGCAGCGCCTCGCCGCCGTCGCTGCAGACAGCGCTCAACTGCACCAACTACGCGGGGCGCAGCGGCACCATGGTCATCAGCGGCCCCGTTCCCGGGTTCGCGGCGCCGCCTGCGGTGACGGTGCCGGGCCCGCCGGTGTGCTACGACGGCCATGGCGGGAGCGATTTCTCGAGCCCGGCCGCCGGCTCCACCAACGTCCCGGTGACGGCCGCGGCGTCGGGGATCGTGGTGGAGACGCTGACCGGCAACGTGGACACCTGCTTTGCCAATCCCGCGGCGGGCTTCGCCATCACCTGCCCGGGGACTACGGCCACCACGGCCAACTTCGTCACGGTCCGGCAGGACGACGGGCGCTTCGCGCGTTACTACCACCTGCGCAACCAACCGCTGCCGGTGGCGCCCGGCGACCGCATCGTGTGCGGGCAGCTCCTGGGGAACGCGGGGAGCTCAGGGAACAGCTCGGGGCCGCACCTGCACTTCGAGCTGCGCTCGCTCGCCGCCTCGGCCGCGGACCCGTTCCTGGTGGGGATCGACAGGCGCGTGGGACAGACCGGCACGGTGGTCGATCCATATCCCGATGGCTGGCGCCGGAAGCTCCCCGGCAACGTTCCCCTCCCCGCCTGCTCCTGAGCGGCGTACGATACGGCGCGATGAACGCCCCCGCATCCAGATGGATCGGGGGCTTTCCCGTACGTGTCCGCCATGCGTCATAGCGACCCGGGCGAGTGGCAAGGCAGCGGCCGCGGGGGGGTTCTGCGTCTGAGATCCTTCCAGCGGCTTTTCCTGGAACCGTCTTGACAGATCAAATTTTGTTGATACATTCCCTGCCATGAGCACGACCGACCTCGACACGGCCCAGGCGGCGCGCTGGTTCCACGCGCTCTCGGACGAGACCCGGCTGGGGATCGTCAGGCAGCTCGTGCGGGGCGAGTGCTGCGTCTGCGACCTGCAGGGCGAGCTCGAGGCGGCGCAGTCCCGGCTCTCCTTTCACCTCAAGGTGCTCAAGGAGGCCGGCGTGGTCACCGACCGGAAGGAAGGGCGCTGGTCGTACTACTCGCTGAACCCCGCCACGCTGGAAGCGATGCGCGAGTTCCTGGGCGCGGTCGAGCCCGCGGAGCACGCCACGGGGTGCCAGGGCGGGTGCTGCCGGTAGCCCCCCTTTTTTTGGTCTAACCCATCAACATTTCTTGATCTACGGAGACGGAGCCATGGACACGGCGAGCGCTGGGGCGAGGAATCTTCCGGTGGCGGTGATCGGCGCGGGCCCCATCGGGCTGGCGGCCGCCGCCCACCTGCTGGCGAAGGGCGAGACGCCGGTGGTGCTGGAGGCGGGCGAGGCGGTGGGGGCGGGCATCCGGGGCTGGGCGCACGTACGGGTCTTCTCGCCCTGGAAGTACCTGGTGGATCCCGTCGTCGCGGAGATGCTGGAGGGGAGCGGGTGGGAGCGGCCGGACGGCGAGGTGCTGCCGACGGGCGGGGAGCTGGTGGCCGGCCTGCTGGAGCCGCTGGCCGCGCTCCCGCAGCTCGCCCCGCACCTCCGGCTGAACGCGCGGGTCGCGGCCGTCTCGCGCCGCGGCTTCGACAAGGTGAAGACCGCCGGCCGCGAGGACGCGCCCTTCGAGCTGGTGGTGCGCACCCCGGCGGGCGAGGAGCGCATCCTGGCGCGCGCGGTGATCGACGCCTCCGGCACCTGGACGAGCCCGAACCCGCTCGGCGCCGGCGGGCTGCCGGTGGAGGGCGAGGCCGAGCTGGCGGGGCGAATCCACTACGGGATCCCGGACGTCCTGGGCCGCGACCGGGCGCGCTACGCGGGGCGGCGGACGCTGGTGGTGGGGAGCGGGCACTCCGCCTTCAACGCGCTGCTGGAGCTGGCGGGGCTGGCGCGGGAGGCGCCCGGCACCGAGGTGGTGTGGGCGATCCGGCGCCGCGAGGTGGGGCTGCTCTTCGGCGGCGGGGCGAAGGACGCGCTCCCGGCGCGCGGGAGCCTGGGGGAGCGGCTGCGCGCGCTGGTGGAGACGGACGCCGTCCGTCTGGTGAACGGCTTCCGCGTCTCGCGCCAGGCGCTGGGCGAGCGCGGCGTGCTGGTGCACGGCGACGACGACGCGGTGGTGGGGCCGATGGACGAGCTGGTGGTGGCGACCGGCTTCCGCCCCGACCTGGGGATGACGCGCGAGCTGCGGCTGAAGCTGGACGACGTGCTGGAGAGCCCCGTCGCGCTCGCGCCCCTCATCGACCCCAACGTGCACTCCTGCGGGACGGTGTACCCGCACGGCGCCGCGGAGCTGGCGCACCCCGAGCCCGGCTTCTACACGGTGGGGATGAAGAGCTACGGCCGCGCGCCCACCTTCCTCCTTCTGACCGGCTACGAGCAGGTGCGCTCCGTGGTCTGCAAGCTGGTGGGCGACGAGGCCGGCGCGGCGGACGTGCAGCTGGTCCTCCCCGAGACC
>DASTNU010000013.1:0-2972 GCA_035720605.1 Longimicrobium sp.
GCGGTAGTCCTTCTTGAGCTTCGGGCCCACGATGGCGATGAAGACGTCGCGCGGCACCACCTTCGTCCCCTTGACCTCCACCGGCTCCAGCCCCATCAGGCCGATGTCGCGCATCACCGCCATCATCTCCGCGTGGCCGGGAAAGCGCAGGGTCTTGTACTCCATCGTGGGCACCCGGCCCTCGTAGCGCTGCGCCATGGTGGAGAGGCCGCCGGCGGTGTGGAACGCCTCCAGCGTGCCGATGCCGGGAAAGTCGATGTGCTCGATCTCCGACAGCGCCTTCACCTGTGTCTGCTTCCCGTCGCGCAGCACCCAGGAGAGCGTCGTGTAGTAGTCCAGCGCGCCTTCCAGGCTGTACACCACCTGGTAGTTGAGCGGCGGCTCGGGGAACTGGGGGAGCCCGCCCACCTTGATGCGGACGGAGTGCGCCTGGTCCAGCTGGGCGATGCCGTGCTCGGCCAGGATGTTCACCATCCCCGGCGCCAGCCCGCAGTCGGGCACCACGCTCACCCCCTTCTCCACCGCGCCCCCGTGCAGCTGCTTCTGCTTGCCCACGATCTCGGTGTTGCCGCCCAGGTCGCAGAAGTGCGAGCCGGCGTCCACCGCGGCTTCCGCCATCCCGTGGTTGAAGTAGTACGGGAACGCGCTCATGGTGGCGCTGACGCCCTCCATGGCGGCGCGGACGCCGGCCTGGTCGTTGGCATCCACCTTCAGCGCCGTCAGGCGGCCGCCCAGGTACGGCTGAAGGAAGGCAGGCAGGTTGTCGACGTTCAGATCGGCCAGGACCACGTCGTGGTCCGTATGGGCAAGCAGGTCGTACGCGCAGGCGGAGCCCTGCAGCCCCGCTCCCAGCACCAGCATCCGCATGCGAGAAAAGCCCGGTCAATGGGTGATACGAAAGTTCACCCCGCGCGCGGGCGAGGGGTGGCGAAGGGCGCGCAAGATAGCGGTCCGGGCCGGCGATGGCAAAACGTGGCGGAGAATCCGTCCGTACGCGGACGCCCCCCGTTCACCCCATCACCCCTTCACCTTGTCGCCTTGTCACCTTGTCACCTTGTCACCTTGTCACCCCGTCACTCCCCTGCGGACATCCTTTCGAAACGCGGCGGAGCGCCTATATTCCAGCCTGATTCCTCCCGGCCGGCAAGGCCATCCATCCAATCCCCCAGCAAAGGAGTGGGGAGCGCGTGTCGAAGGACGTTATCGAGATGCAGGGCCTTGTGACCGAGGTGCTGCCAGACACCAACTTCCGCGTCAAGCTGGAAAACGGGCACGAGCTGCTCTGCTACATCTCGGGACGGATGCGAAAGAACTACATCCGCATCCTGGACGGCGACCGCGTGACGGTGGAGTTGTCGCCCTACGACCTGAAGCGCGGCCGGATCACCTATCGGTTCAAGTAGGCCGCAGCCCAACGCACCGCACCGCACCCGCCATCCGCAGGCGGGCCCCGACTTCCCGAAGTTACCCGTTCTACAGAAGGCCCAGCACGTCCTGCTGCATGGTGAGCAGAGCGTCAGGCCGCGCCGTTTCCAGCGCCGCGCGCGGAAAGGGCCCCCACAGCGCACCCGCCGTGCGCGTCCCCGCCGCGCGCCCGGCCGCCACGTCGTGCGGCGAGTCGCCCACGAAGAGCGCTTCCGCCGGCGCCACGCCGAGCCTCTTCAGCGCGAACAGCACCGGCTCCGGGTGCGGCTTGGCCTCGGTGACGTCTTCCGGCGTGACGATGACGTCGAAGTGGCTCACCAGCCCGCAGAGCTCCATCCCCCGCAGCGTCGCCCTCCGCCGCCTGCTGGTGACGATCGCCAGCCGGTAGCCGCGCCGCTCCAGCTCCGCCACCGTCTCCACCGCGCCGGGAAACGGGCGCATCAGCGCGTCCGTCAGCTCGTTCTGGTGGGTGCGATAGGTATCCAGCATCGCTTCCACCTGCGCCGGGTCGCGGGCGAAGCGCACCATCTGCGACTCCAGCGTGGTGCCGAAGCCGCGCAGCCACTCCTCGTCCGGCGGGCAGTGGCCCAGGTGCGTCTGCATCGTGTGGCGATAGCACCGCATCACCAGCTCGGTGCTGTCCGCCAGCGTCCCGTCGAAGTCGTAGAGCACGGCGCGGATGCGGCCCCCGCCGCCGCCGTTCGCGCGCGCTTCGTCGTCAGCTCCCTGCATCTCCCTCGATCCCGATCGCGTGCAGGATGCGCGGCGCCACCCCGGTGATGGCCCGCGCGTCGGTGAATGTTTCGCGTCCCGCGCCCAGCGCCAGAACGGGGACGGGGTTGATGGTGTGCCCGCCGCGTACGTCTTCCACGTTGCCGTGGTCGCTGGAGACGACCAGCAGCGCGTCCGCCGGCAGCGCATCCGCCAGCGCGCCCAGGAAGGCGTCCACCCGCTCCAGCGCCGCGGCGGCACCGCCCAGGTCGCCCCGGTGGCCGGTGTAGTCGGTGTCGTAGTGCGCGAACAGCGTCACGTCCGCGTCGGCCACGATCCGCGCCAGCGTGCGGGCCGCCTCTTCCGGCGTGACCTCCGGGACGTCGCTCCCCAGGCGCTCGCGCCAGCGCTCGTTGGTGATGGACGACGCCACCGCGCGCCCCTCCGCCAGCTCCGCCGCGCCGCGGGTGAGCGCGCCGACGGACTGCGCGGCAAGCATGGGCCCCGCGGGGCGCCGGAAGATGCGCGGATCGGCGATCGGCCCCGTGGGATACGCGTTCGCGAACGCCGCGGTGCGCCCCGCGTCCACCGCCCGCCGCAGCAGGTTCTGTGCGGCGAGCAGGGGGCGCAGCGGCGTGGGCACCCACGGGCCGAAGTGGCGGCCGTACTCCGCCGCAGCGTTGCGCCCCGTGAGCAGCGCCGTCTGCCCGGTCCCGCTCTGCGGCAGCCCCTCCATGCCGAGCGTCGCGTCCGCCGCCGCCAGCACCGCCCCCTCCGCGACGATGCGCCCATCCGCGTCCAGGTGCTCGGCGATGGGACGCCGCCCGCCGAGCAGT
>DASTNU010000014.1:0-2014 GCA_035720605.1 Longimicrobium sp.
CACAAACTGCGTGGGGGAGGGTTGGATGCCGGGAGTCCGTGGGGCTTCGGCGGGCTCCGAGCACCCGAGAGCAGGTTTGGCACCTTCCTCAGTGCGGAGGGCGCAGGCTTCTTTTCTCCCCTCTCCCGCGCAGTTTGCGGGAGAGGGGCCGGGGGTGAGGGGTTCGCGCGAAGCGCGACGCCGTTTGCCGTTCTCCCCCTCTCCGCGAGGAACGAGCGGGGAGGGGGTCGGGGGGAGGGGCCCCCAGCGGACGCAGTGCGATGTTCGTCGCAGCGCCGAGAGCCATCGGTCCGATCGCCCGTCATCATCCGAACAAACACCGCCTTTTGAGGATCGTCGCGGGGGAGTGGGGCGGGCGGCGGATCTCGGCGCCGCCGGGGCGGGGCACGCGGCCCACCACCGACCGCGTCCGCGAGGCGTGGATGTCCGTCGTGGCGCCGTACCTCCCCGGCGCGCGCGTGCTGGACCTCTTCGCCGGCTCCGGCGCGCTGGGACTGGAGGCCCTTTCCCGCGGCGCCGAGCACGCCGTCTTCGTGGAGCAGGCCCCCGCGGCGCTCTCCGTCCTGCGCGCCAACCTGCAGGCGCTGGGCGCGGAGGACCGCGCGGAGGTCGTCCGCACCGACGCGGTGAAGTACGCGGCGGGGCTGCAGGCCGGCGCCTTCGACGTCGCCTTCGCCGATCCGCCGTACGGCCAGGGCCTGGCGCAGGCGCTGGCGGAGTCGTTCGCGCGCACCCCGTTCGCCGCGCTGCTGTGCATCGAGCACGGCCGCGACGACCCCCTTCCCGAGCTGCCCGGCGCCCGCACCCGCGCCTACGGCGACACCCGGATCACCTTCATCCCCGCCCCCGAATGAGCGCAGAGCGCGTCGCGGTCTGTCCGGGATCGTTCGATCCCATCACGCTGGGCCACGAAGACATCATCCGCCGCACCTTTCGCATGGCGGACCGGGTGATCGTCGCCGTCGCGTACAGCGCCACGCAGGTCAAGAACGGGATGTTCACCGTGGAGGAGCGGGTGCAGATGATCCGCGACACCTTCGCCGACGAGCCGGGGGTGCAGGCGATGTCCTTCCAGGGGCTGCTGGTGGACTTCGCGAAGGCGCAGGGGGCCAGCCTGATCGTCCGCGGCCTGCGCGCGGTGTCGGACTTCGAGTACGAGTTCCAGATGGCGCTGATGAACCGCCGCCTGTGGGACGGGATGGAGACCGTCTTCCTGGCGCCGGACCTGGAGCACTCGTACCTCTCCTCCTCGCTCGTCCGGCAGATCGCCTCGCTGGGCGGCGACGTGTCGCCGTTCGTGCCGCCCCACGTGCTGCTGCGGCTGCGCGAAAAGCTCGGCGGATCGTGACGGGCTTCATCGACGGCGTCCACGCGCGCGCCCGGGCGAACCCACGCCGCGTCGTCCTTCCCGAGGGCGCCGACGAGCGCACGCTGGTGGCGGCCGCGCGGCTGGCGCGGGACGGGCTGGCGCACCCCACCGTGCTCGGCGGGCCGGAGATCGGGGCGGAGCTGCACCGGCTGGGCGCGGAGGGGGTGGCGCTGGTGGACCCGGCCCACGATCCCCGCCGTCCCGCGCTGGCCGCCCGCCTCTACGAGCGGCGCAAGGCCAAGGGGCTCACAGAGGACGAGGCGTACCGCAAGTCCGCCGATCCGCTGTACTTCGGGGCGCTGCTGGTGGCCGCGGGCGAGGTGGACGGGTGCGTGAGCGGGGCCATGAACACCACCGGCGACGTGCTGCGCGCCGCGCTCTGGGCGGTGGGCGCGGCGCCGGGGATCCGCACCGTGTCGTCGTCGTTCTACATGGTGGTGCCGGAGTTCCGCGGCGCGGGCGAGGAAGTGCTGACGTACGCGGACGGCGCCGTTGTCCCCGACCCCACCGCCGAGCAGCTGGCAGACATCGCCGCCGCGGCCGCGGACGCCCGCCGCCGCGTGGTGGGCGACGACCCGCGGGTCGCGTTCCTTTCCTACTCGACCAAGGGGAGCGCAGAAGGCCCGTCCATCGACAAGGTGCGGC
>DASTNU010000015.1:0-4167 GCA_035720605.1 Longimicrobium sp.
TCCCCGGCGAAGATGTGGATGAGGATCACCATCGACAGCAGCCCCTTGCCCAGCCGCGACGAGCGCTCCGTCCCCATCTTCGCGACCAGCGCGTACGCCGCGTCGCTGGAGACCTGGAAGGCGCGCTCGGAGACCAGCAGCGCGTCGGGGCCGCCGTAGCGATCCGTCTCCGGCTCGTACGCCACGCGGGAAAGGTGCGTCACCCGCACCGGCTCGCCCTCCGCGCGCTGCGGGACCTGGGGAGTCTCCGGCCGGGCGTCCACCTCCACCGCCGGGCTGTGCGCGCGCACGTGCGCCGCCAGCGCGGGCCACACGTCGCCGGCCAGCACCTGCGGGTCGCCCAGCAGGCGCAGCCGCACGTGCGGGCCGAACTCGCTGTAGCGGATGAAGAAGTGCTGGTGGATCCACCCTTCCGCCTGGCAGCGGCGGACGAACGGCTCCACCACGTCCACCACCACGCGGTCGCAGTCGGGGTTGTAGATCCACCCGTCGAAGAACAGGTAGACGCTCAGCCACTCCTTGCCGTCCGGGCGCGGGGGCGGCGGGGTGGACGGCGTATCGAAATCGCTCATCGCCGTCACGCTCCCGGAAGCGACTCGGCCATCTCGCCCGCCTCGGCGGCGGCGCTGGCGGTGCCGCCGGGAAAGTACAGCTGCACCACCAGCTCGGTGGCGAACGCGTCGTCGCCGTGGCGGGCGAGCTGCTCGCGGGCCGGATAGCGCTCGTCGAAGACCGCGTTGTAGTTCTTGAGCCCGGCGGCCACTTTTCCCAGCAGCCCCACCAGCAGCGGGTTGGCGAAGTCGACGAACTGCGGCTTGAAGAAGTCCTTGGAAGGCTGCGTGCGCTTCTTCTGCGCCTCCTGCGCGGCGGCTCCCTCGGCGCCCTCGGCGGGCGCCGCCTCGCCGCCCTCCGCCGCGGCCTCCGGCGCCTCGTGCTCCTCCGCCACGGCCTCCACCTCCGGCGCGGCGGCCTCGTAGCCGGGGATCTCCGCCGGCGCCTCCGCGGGGGCTTCTTCCGCCTGCGGCGCGCCGGCGGGGCGCGGGCGCGGCTCGGGAAGGGGGATCACCCGCAGGTACGCCGCCTCGGGGATGCCGTGCTCGCGCCGCCAGCGGTTGGCGCGGACGAAGAACTCCGCGGCGCTCTCGTCCGCGCGGCGCTGGGGAAAGAGCGCCGCGGGAACGGACCACCGGGCCCGCGTGAGCACCACCAGCCCGCCCGCGAAGGTGATGCGCGGGCGGTACTGCACGGCGGGCGGCGGGGGCGCGGGGGCGTCCGGGGCCGGCTCTCCCCCCTCCGCGGCCGCGCCATCCGCCGGTGCGGCGGCGATGACCCCCTCCGCCGCGGCTTCCGCGGGCGGGGCGGGCGCATCGGCCGGGGCGGCGGGAGCCTCCGCCGCCGCCTCGCCCTCGGGCGCCTTCTCGTCCATCGTGTCCGTCCCCTCGCGCTCCCCCGGCGGGGGCGGCGGAGGCGGCGCGGGCCGCGGCGGCGGGGGCGGGTCCGGCGACTCGGGGATGGAGGGGGCGTACATCACCGGCGGGGTGAAGCGCGAAAGCAGCTGGTACAGCGGCGGCCGCATCCGCGGGTTCAGGAAGCCCAGGTCCACCGGGATCACCCGCCGGCCGGTGGGGCCGTGGACCAGCGCCAGGTTCTGGGGGTCCTCCGGGTCCGGCACCACCAGGATCTCCGAGCTGCGCAGCTGCTCGTCGGTGGCGCCGCTCTCGCCGGTGGGATAGCTGATCTCCCAGCGCAGCAGCGGCGGGTGCAGGTTGGCGTTGAACTGTGCGTCGCCGCAGATCTCCGCCAGCAGGTCGCCGGTGAGCGCGGCGTTGGCCCGGCGCACGTCTTCCTGCACGTCGTCCGGCAGCATGTACAGGAAGCGGGAGAAGTACTTGCCGTACCCCGCCGTGTAGCTGGAGCCGTGCAGGATGAAGACGGGGTCCTGGCCCTCGCCCTCCGCCGGCACCATCAGCCCGAAGGCGCCCATGGAGCGCGGCACGTGGGAGAGCGTCTCCACCCCCTGCAGCGCCTCGTCCACCTCCTGCGGCGTGACGTCGATGGCCTCCGCGCCGCGCGCCTCGTCCCACTTGCGGCGAATGACCTCGGTGAGCCGCTGCCGCGCCGCGCCCAGGTCCTTGATGGACTGCAGGCCGAACGGGTTGCCCACGTCGTACCCGTCCGCCGCCTGGCCGCCGCGCTGCTGCGACTCCTTCTCCACGTGCGCCTTGAAGTGCTCGCGGTAGTAGTCCTCGTAGAACTTCAGCAGCGGCACGCCCTCGGCGCTGCCGTAGTAGTCCTGGAAGAAGTGCCGCATGGTGGCCTGCTCGGCCCGCGGCCACGCCAGCCGCGCGGTGGTGCGCACCCACTGCTCGAAGGTGTCCATCGCCCGGCGCACCCCCGGCGTCAGCGCGATCTGGGCGCCGGCGGGCGAGGTGGCGTCCTCGTAGAAGGGCATGTCCTTGCGCAGCCGCCCCTCCACGGACATGGACTCCAGCGCGGCCTCCAGCATCTCGTGCACCTGCTGGATGATGCGCTCGCGCTCCTGCACGTCGGCGTCGGTGTACGCCTCGATGCGCTCGCGCAGGGTGGCCAGCACCCGCGACGTCTGCCGCGCGTGGTCGTCGTCGATGCGGTCCAGCAGCGCGCGGAAGGGCAGGTCCCAGTCGGCGTCCTGCTCGCGGATGCCGGTGTGGAAGCGCAGGAAGCCGATCTCGATCAGCTTGTCCAGGTACGCCTCCGCCTCTTCGGGCGTGGCGTCGATCTCCGGGTCCGACGAGAGGGTGCGGATGAGCTCGCCCAGCGTGGGCGCGTGCCCCGCCTGCATGCGGCTGGCGATGAGCTGCAGCACCTCGTTGTCCGCCATCCGCTGAAAGACCTCGCGGCCCTCGATGGCGGTGAGGAAGACCAGGCGCGGCCCCTCGGCGCGCAGCGTGGGGTTGCGCTCCACCTGCAGCGCGTGGCGGAATGCCGGGCGCGTCTTCAGGTGGTCGAAGAACAGGCCGTACAGGTACTTGTTGGCGCGGACGAAGCTGCGCTTTCGGCGCGGGCTCCCGGTAAAGCGGGTGGCGCCCTCCGCCTCGCCCTCGCGCCCGTCCACGAAGGTGCCGGGGATGATGGCGCAGAAGGTGGCGAACGGCGTGGCCTTCATGGCCATGCGCGTGTAGTAGCGCAGCAGCCCGCGCTCCGTCTTCTCGTCGCGGCCGTGCAGCTCGCCCGCGGCCGCGGCGGCGGAGTAGCGGCCCAGGTTGCCGTACAGCGAGCGGCTGCTCACCATCAGCCCCATGCGGAAGTCGGCGTCCTTCAGCAGCTCGCCGAAGCGGCCGCGGATCTCCGCCGTCTCGGCGTCGTGCGCCTGACGCAGCTCCGCCTCCACCCCCCGCGCGTGCTCCAGGTCCGCGGCAAAGGCGCGCACCCGCTCCGCCACGGACGGTTCCAGGCCGGCGAGCCCCGCCTCCAGCTTCTCGGCGGAGGGGGGGCGCAGGTTGTACAGCTCGCGCTTGAGCGCGATCAGGCGGTTGCGCGCGGGCTTCTCCTCCGCCGCACCGATGGCGGTGAAGAGAAGCTGCGACACCTCTTCGCGCGCCTCGTGCAGCCGCTGCTCCGTCTGGTGCAGCGCGTCGAACAGGGCCAGCGCGCGCTCGGCGCGCATCGCGTCCACCGGGTTGGTGGGGGCGCCGGAAACGCGGCACACGAAGCGGGGAAGCAGCGCGTCGGTGCCGCCGCCGGCGGCTTCGTCCAGCCAGGACTCCATCATGCGGCGTGCGGGTGTTCGTGCCGGCGCGAATGCGCAAACCGGCGGAAATAGAGTGCGGTTCGGCGGACGCGGGACCGCCGAGCCTCACGGGCGCGGCAGATGGCGTGCGGCTGCGGCCGCGCCATCCGGGAGCAGGTGCACCGGGTCATGTTCCAGCCGACGGGTAACGGAACCGGACTGCGACGATAACCGCGCGGCCGAAGATTCCGCAAGTACGCGAGCCGCCACGTTCAACGCATCACCCACTCCTTTTATTACTGCACAGGGATCACGGTCTGCATCCGCGCGGAGTGGACGATAGCCGCCCCCGTGCAGAGCGGCGATGCGGCCGTGATGAACGCCCTGCTGCGCGATATGGGTGGCCCGGGGAAGGATATGAGAGGATATGAGAGGATATGAGAGGATATGAGAGGATA
>DASTNU010000016.1:0-2572 GCA_035720605.1 Longimicrobium sp.
GGCGGTCCGGGAGTGCCGGCGGTTCTCGTTCCTCTTCTTCTCGGGCGCGGAGCTCCGCCTCCACGATTCCGACGTGCGCGTCCTCATCGGCGGGCGGGCCGGAGCGGCGATCCTGGAGCGGTGCGGGGTGACGCAGCGGTCCTGATATGAGAGGGTGTTGGCAACCTCCCCCAAGCCCGTCTTCCTGAGGGAGGCGCCGCGCAGGAAGACAACGTGTTCGTTCCGCGGGCGACGAGGCCTGGCAACACCCTCTGAAGCCGCGCGCTAGAAGTGATCGCGGACGAAGCGGCGGGCCAGGTACAGGCCCAGCGCCGTCCCCACCACGCCCAGGACGAACGCGGCGAAGAACGAGAGCTTCGCGCCGAGCGCCCACCCGGCGTACCCGCCAATCGTGATCCCGAGGATCGTAAGCAGCTTCTCCACCTTACCTCACCGGTCGATCGCGACAGGCGCGATTCTGTCTCGTCTCACATCCCCACCGCCCCCAGCGCCAGCAGCAGCGCGACCACGCCGCCCAGCACGGCGGACCAGAACGCCCACAGCTTGTAGAACGCGAGCTGCGGGTGGAGGCGCTTGTACAGGCGCGCCAGGATCCACCCGCAGCCAAAGCTCCCCACGCACCACGCCAGCCCGACGACCAGCCAGCCGGCTCCCTCGATCCCCGGCACGGCCGTCAGCCTTCGCGCACCAGCTCGTACCGCTCGATCTTCTTGTACAGGTTGGATCGCGGCATGTCGAGAATGCGCGCCGTCTCGCTGACGTTCCAGTCGTTCTCGCGCAGCTTCTGCAGGATGAAGGCGCGCTCCGCCGCCTCCTTGAACTCCTGGAAGGTGGTGCACCCCAGCAGGTCGCCGGAAAGGCCGCCGCCCTTCATCCGCCCCGCCACCAGCAGGTCCACGTCGTCCGCCGTGACGGTGGGGCCGGAGGAAAGGATCAGCAGCCGCTCCACCGTGTTGCGCAGCTCGCGCACGTTGCCGGCCCAGTCCATCCGCTGCATGCGCTCCAGCGCCTCGTCGGTGAGCTGCTTGGGGCGCAGGCTGGCCTCGCCCGCGTACGCCTGCACGAAGTGCCGCACCAGCATGGGGATGTCGTCGCGGCGCTCGCGCAGCGGCGGCACGTGCAGGGGGATCACGTTCAGCCGGTAGTACAGGTCCTCGCGAAACCGGCCGTTCTTGATCTCCTCCTCCAGGTCCTTGTTGGTGGCCGCCAGCACCCGCACGTCCACCTGGATGGGCTTGGCGCCGCCCACGCGGGTGACGATGCCTTCCTGCAGCGCGCGCAGCACCTTGGCCTGCGCCTGCAGCGACATGTCGCCCACCTCGTCCAGAAAGAGCGTGCCGCCGTCCGCCAGCTCGAACTTGCCGGCGCGGTCTTCGTGCGCGCCCGTGAACGAGCCCTTCATGTGGCCAAAGAGCTCGCTCTCGATGAGCTCCGACGGGATGGCCGCGCAGTTCACCTCGATGAACGCCTTCTCCGCCCGCGGGCTGAGCCGGTGGATGGCGCGCGCCACCAGCTCCTTGCCCGTGCCGTTCTCGCCGGTGATCAGCACCCGCGCGTCGGTGGGCGCCACCTTCTCCACGCGGTCGAGGACCTGCCGCAGCGCGAAGCTGCGCCCCACGATCTGGTGGCGGCTCTCGATCTCGCCGCGCAGCCGCTGGTTCTCCTGTACCAGCCCCTGCTGCTGCAGCGCGTTGCGCAGCACCACGAGCAGCCGGTCGGTGTCCAGCGGCTTCTCCAGGAAGTCGTAGGCGCCGCGGCGGGTGGCCTCCACGGCCGTGTCGATGGTCCCGTGGCCGCTGATCATCACCACGACCGCGGAGGGATCGTGCTCCCGGATCTTCGTCAGCGCCTCCAGGCCGTCCATCCGCGCCATCTTCACGTCCAGGAAGGTGACGTCGGGGTGGAACTCCTGGTAGATGGCGATGGCCTCGCCGCCGCCGCCGGCGGAGCGCACGTCGTGGTCCTCGTATTCGAACAGCTGGTGCAGGACGCGGCGGATGCCTTCCTCGTCGTCTACGACCAGAATGCGTGCCATGGTGGGCTCTGACGTTTCGTTGATTGACAGTACCTGCGTGATCGGGCAAGCGGGCACCGGCACCGCGCGAGGCCCTCACCCCCCAGCCCCCTCTCCCGCACGCTTCCGCTTGCGCGCGTACCAGGTTCTGCGCGTGTGCGGGAGAGGGGGAGAACCTCTTCCCTGCTCGAAACCGTCATTCGGGGGAGCGCCCGCCCGATTCCCTGCCCGTCTCGGGGAATCAGGAGCGCGACCGAGGAAGCTACTCACCCGTGCCTGGAGGCCGCTCCGCGTGCCCGATCCGCCCGTGCAGACGGGCTCGCGAATTTCCAGCGGCGAATTCCATTCGCTCTGGAGGGGCGCCGGGGCGAGAACTCGCGCCCCTGGACCCCGTCATCTTGGACCCCGTCACCTTGTCACCTTGTCACCCCATCACCGTGCCGGCGCCAGCACCAGCATCCCGTTCTCCACGCGGGCCTCGCCCACGCCGGGAGGCAGCTGGAACGCCACCTCGTCGCGCTCCAGGCCGGGCTCGTCCATCCCGCCGAAGCGGTCCAG
>DASTNU010000017.1:0-2055 GCA_035720605.1 Longimicrobium sp.
CTGCTGCGCGCGCGGCAGCTCGAAGCTGACGTTGTAGTGCGTGCTGAAGCCGGTGAGGCGGATGTCGCGGCCGGTGCGCGCCTCCCAGCCGTCCAGCTGCTCGCGGATGTACAGGATGCTTTCCCACAGCGAGCGCCCGGCGCGCGCCGCGGCCCCGCGCTCGATCTCGATGACCGGCGTGGCCACCTCGATGACGCCGGTGTCGAAGTACACCGCGCCGCCCGTGGGCATGTGGTAGCTGGTGCCCACGCGGTGCATCAGGTTGCCGCGCACGAACTCGCGCGGTGAGCCGAACACCTGCTCTGGGCGCACCGGCTGCCCGTCCAGCGTGACGGAGAACTCCGCCTCCATCCCCATCGCGGCCAGTTCCAGCCGCGCGCCCGGCGGCGACTCGCCCTTGCCGTTTCCCAGCTTCTTCTCCACGTCGGCCATCAGCCTTCAGCCTTCTCGGTCTCGTCTTCGTCGCCGGAGCCGTGCAGCGGCTCCGACTGGCCGGGCTCGTGGTCGTCGCCGCCGCCGTGCGGCGCCACCACGGCGTAGCCCAGGTCCAGGTGCAGGTGGTCGTCCGTCTCGCCCACGCCGTGGCCGTAGGGGCGGGCCCAGAACGCGGGGCTCAGCCGGCGGGCCAGGCGACTGTACTTGGTGATCGTCTTCTCGTCGTCCAGCCAGTCGTCGCCCACGCGGTAGATGTTGACCGCCGTTCCCCAGCAGTGCGGCGAGGCATGGTCCGTGAGCCGGTGCCGCGGCGAGCGGTAGCCCCCGTTGGCGGCGATGTGGATGTAGGTGTCCACCTCGCGCCGCATCACCTCCAGCGCCGCGGCCAGCAGCCCCACGGCCAGCGGCAGGTAGCGCGGCCAGTGCAGGCGCTGCTGCGCGTGCTCGCGCACGTCCACGTTCAGGAACTCCCACACCTTGAAGTGCGGGGCCAGGTCCGTCTGCAGCGCCGCCTCCCAGCTGGGCACCTCGAAGAACCAGCGCGGCAGCCGGCGGCGGCGCCCGTCGCGCCCCTCCAGGAGCTCCGCCGGGCGCAGCAGCCGCCGCAGCTCCTTCGGCAGCTCCAGCCCGTCCACCACGCGCAGGGCAAACGAGGCGCGCTCAGCCATCGCCCTTGCCGGTGAGGTGGTGGTAGACGGAGCGCGAGATGGAGGCGATGGTGTCGCTGCGCCCCGACGTCTTCTGCGCGTCCCACTCGGTGAGCACCACCAGCGCGTACGGCTTGCGGCGCGGCAGGTAGACGATGCCGGCGTCGTGCGCCACGGTGCTGATCTCCCCGGTCTTGTTGGCCACCCGCGCCCCGTCCGGCAGCCCGGCGGGAATGCCGCTGCGGAACTCCTGTGCGTGCAGGATCTCCAGCATCTTCTCCGACGCCTCGGCGCTGAAGGCGCGGCGCTCCTCGATCACGCGCAGCACCCGCAGCATGCCGTCCGCCGTGACGCGGTTGTTGATCTCCGCCTCGTACGCCCGCTCGTCCTCCACTCCGCGGTGGAACTCCACGCCGTCGTCCAGGTTCAGCTCCTTGAGGGTGGCGCGGATGGTCTCGATCCCCACCACCTCGATGAGCAGGTTGGTCGCCAGGTTGCTGCTGGTGGTGATCATGTGGTGCGCCAGCTCGTGCACCTTCATGGTCCGCCCGGTCTCGGCGTGCACCGCGCTGTTGGCGTCGCGCCCGCTCCCCACCCGGTACGACGACTGGTCCGCCACGCTGACGAAGCGGTTGCGCACGTGCACGCGCGCGTTGAGCGCCAGGGTGCCCTCGCGGATGGCGCCGAAGACGCCCACCAGCACGGGGACCTTGATGGTGCTGGCGGCGTGGAACCACTCGTCTCCGCGGTAGCTCCATGCGGTGCGCGTCTCGTAGTCGTGGTACGCCACCGCCACGCTGCGCGCCCCCGCGCGCTCGGTGATGCCGCGCACCTTTACGCGCAAGGGATCCTCTTCGTCCTTGCGCTCTCTGTCTTTCCTCGCTGCCATCCGGCCCGTCGGCGTGTCTGCGGAAGCCCGGCGTCGGCGGCCGGGATCGGATCGCACCCCCGTTGCAGGATCGGCGCCAGCGTA
>DASTNU010000018.1:0-2609 GCA_035720605.1 Longimicrobium sp.
TCATCCGTCCCCTGGCGAGATCCCGGTGCAGGCGAAGCCGAGGGTCGGCAGAGGAATCGAGGTGCGGCAGGAGGCCATCGCGAATGTTTCAGGAGCGAACCTCGGCAGGCGCCGATGCCGCTGGAGCGCCACGGGAGCCAGCCTTTACGACCCCCGACGCGCGATCTCGCGAGCTGCCGGAATGCGTGACGAGTAGAGGCAACATGCCCGGCGTGGCGGACGCACCGGACGCTTCCTCCGATCTGCGGGCCAGGCAGGCTTCGGATAAAGACGCGCAGCAGGAGAACGCGGGGGCTGGCTGCAGAGCGGGCACGACAGCGTGGTGCCATCAGAAAATTTGTCATGGCCCCTGCCGCACCTCGACCCTCTGCCGGCCTTCGGCTTTGGCTGACCCTGGCCCGGCCGCAACGAAATTGACGAAGAACCTATTTTTCGTCCGCCCTCGGGGCCCGGCTGCACCGGTGGGCCGCCGGCGCGATGGAGGATGATGAACCGGGACGATCTGCCCTGGTCGTGGGAGGTGGCCGGCGACCCGGACGAGGTGCACGCGCTGATCTGCGCCTGCGATGCGTTCACCGCGACGGCCCGGGCCCCCGCCCCGGTGCGGAGCCCGGAGAGCACGCGCAGGCGCGTGGACGAGCGCGCCGTCCACCTTCTGCGGCACGGGCCGCGGGCCGTGGCGACCTTCACCCTCACGCCGTATCCCCCGTTCGACGCCGACCTCTCCCTCTTTCCGCCCGCGCGCCGGCCGGCCTACCTGGGTCGGCTGGCCGTGATGCCGGAGCGGCTCGCCACGGGCGAGCTGCTCGGTCCGCGCTGCCTGCGCCGGGCGGTGGAACTGGCCGCTGCCGCCGGGTGCGACGCCCTTCGCTCCGAGGCCAACCCGGACCTGGAGGGGGTGCGCGCCATGCTGCACCTGTTCGGGTTCCAGGAGTACGGGCAGGCGCAGGCACAGGACGGGCGGCGGCGTGTGTACCTGCAGAAGACGCTCGCCGGGGGCGCTCCCTGACCGGGGCGGAGCGCGCCGGCGGTCACCTCCAGCTGCGTCCGCAGACGGCCCGCAGGTCCCACGCGGCGGGGGTGTCCAGCCGCGCGAACGGCGACTCCGGCGGCAGCTCCGCCACGGGGTGCACCAGCAGGTTGGGGAGGTGGGCGTCGTGGGTCAGCCGGCCGGTGGGCGCGTCCAGGGTGAAGCCCAGGGCCGGGAGCCCGTCCAGGCGGGCAGGGGCGACGTCGCGCGCCCACATCAGAAGCACGCCGCCGGGAAGGAGCGACTGCGCCGCCTCCAGCAGATCCATCCACACGGCGTCGCTGGTGGCGTCGCACTCCATGATGGTGGTGGGCGCCAGCCGGCCGCGCGTCTGCGGGTCCACGCGCGCGCGGTGGGCCACCAGGTACCCCTCCGGCCGGCGCGGCGGCCCGGCGGTCAGGTAGAAGTACTGCGCCAGCGGGTTGCTCCCGCGCCAGGCCAGGTACTCCACGTCGCGCACGTGGCGGACGCCGGGGTGGGGAGGGAGCCGCTCCACCAGCTCGGCGATGGCCTCCAGCGTGGCCGCTGCGGGGCGGAGCGCCGTCCGGATCGGCACGCCGGAGCGCGTGCCGCGCAGGTCCCGCAGGGGGCGGTACAGCCACGACCGGTGCTCGCCGGCGGGGCCCTGGCGCGTGGCCGCCGCCACGGCCCACGGGCCCACCGCCTTCCATCCCCGCATCAGCATCGCCGCCCCCGCGGGCTGGTCGCCAAAGTCCAGCAGCCACGGCACGCGGTCGGCGCGCAGCCTGGCCAGCAGCTCGTCCAGCATCCGCGCGAAGAGAGGGCCGCCCCGCCGGGAGACTTCCACCACCGTGTCGGCCAGGCAGGGGAGCATCATCCGCTCGCCGCCGGGCGCCTGCCACAGGGCGCCGAACGCGCCGATCATCCCCGCCAGCTCGTCCCCCTCCCACGCCAGGACCAGGTAGCGGGGGTCCAGGTACGGGTTCCGGTGGTACTTCCACTCCAGGTAGGCTGCGTTGCCGCGCGGCCCCCCACGCCACAGGAGCCGCTGCAGGTGCGCCACCGCGCGCCGGTCGTTCGGCGCGTACCCGCTGATCCGGTACCCGGCCGGGTCGGGCGCATCCGCCGCGCGCGCCTCGGCCCGCGCCGCGAGGGCCGAGGCCTGCAGGCGCCGGAGGACCTTCTCCACCTCTGCCACGGGAAGGCCGGTCTCCCGCGCGATGGCCTCCTTCATCTGCGTGGGGTAGCCCCGGTCGCCTGGCATGGAGGTGCTCTCCCTGGGGTGGGACGGTAACGCGGCCCGCGCGGCCGGCGGATCATCCGGCCGCCGCGCGGTCCTGCTTGCGGGCGACGAAGGAGGCCATGGTCTGCACGGAGCGGAAGTGGTCCAGCGCAAGGTCTTCCGCTCCGATGCGGATGTCGAACTCGTCCTCCAGCAGCAGGAAGAGCCGCATGAAGGCCGCGGAGTCGATCAGCCCCGCGTCCACCAGGTCGGTGTCCGCGGCCGCCGGCTCCAGGAAGAGCGAGTCCCGCAGCAGGCGCAGGATGCGGTCACTCACCGCGTGGGGTGCCGGCATGGTCCTGGTCCTCCGTCAGAAAGCGCTGCTCCAGCGCCCGG
>DASTNU010000019.1:0-2200 GCA_035720605.1 Longimicrobium sp.
GGGTGACGGGGTGACGGGGTGACGGGTGAACCTGGAAGATCACGCTCACCGCCGATGACCGCGGGCTGAAGCCCGCGGCTGGAACGGCCATAAGCCCCGCCCTGGGCTCGCGGAGCTCGCCCGGCGGGGCTTCACACCTGCGGGTGGTTGAAGCCCGGTTCGGCGACGCGTCAGCGGCGCCGAGACCGGGCTTATGGCACTTCTAGCCGCGGGTTTCAACCCGCGCACCCCGGGGCGATCCGACCCTCCATTCCCGTTCGCGCGTTCGCGCGTTCGCCCCTTCGCCCGTTCACCCCCTCACCCGTTCACCCCCTCACCCGTTCACCCCCACCGCCTCCCTCCGCGTCCGGACGATCGTCTCGATCTCGAACGCCACGCTCTCCGCCGACCGCCCCTCCGCCGGCACCGACAGGTCCGCCAGCCGGTAGAGCGGCTCGCGCTCCGCCAGCATCTCCGCGATCAGCGGGCGCGGGTCCGGGTGGTCGCGGAAGGGGCGGTCGATGCTGTCCATCCGCAGGCGCCGCACCGTCTCGTCCACCGACACGCGCAGCCACACGGAGAGCGTGCGCGACCCCAGCAGGTCCAGCTGCTCCGGCCTGGTGATCCACCCCCCGCCCGGCGCCAGAACGATCCCCGGCCGGTCCGCTACCTCCGCCGTCAGCGCCGCCTCCATCTCGCGAAACCGCTCCTCCCCCTCCGCGCCGATGATCTCCTTGACGGTGGCGCCCGCCCGGTGTTCTATCTCCACGTCGAAGTCCAGGAACGCCCACTCCAGCCGCCGGGCCAGCGCCAGCCCCACCGCGCTCTTTCCCGACGTCATGTAGCCCAGCAGCACCACGCGCTCGATCACCAGCGCGGGCGGCAGCCCCGGTTCCGGCACGGCGGGTCCCTCTCTCGATGGTTCAGCGTGGACGGTTGACGGGCCGTCCCGCCGCAGGCAGGTTGCGGGCCGCATCCGCACCGTGCAAATTTCCGAAGATACACCGAACGGAACCCGGGGACGTCGTGTATCCGCGCCGCGGACGCCGCCCGCTGTTCCCTGTTCCCCGTCCCTGTTGCCCTGGCTGTTGATGGCGATCCTCACCCCCTCGCAGCGCGACCGCATCGTCCCGCGGCTCATCGAGGACGAGATGCGCGAGTCGTTCATCGACTACTCGATGAGCGTCATCGTGCAGCGCGCCCTTCCCGACGTGCGCGACGGGCTCAAGCCGGTGCACCGCCGCATCCTCTACGCGATGCACGAGGCGGCGCTGACCCCCACGCGGCCGTACAAGAAGAGCGCGACGGTGGTGGGCGACGTGCTGGGCAAGTACCACCCGCACGGCGACACGGCCGTCTACGATTCGCTCGTGCGCATGGTGCAGGACTTCTCCCTGCGCTACCCGCTCATCGACGGCCAGGGGAACTTCGGGTCCATCGACGGCGACAGCCCCGCGGCCTACCGCTACACCGAGGCGCGGCTGGCGGCCATCGCCACGGAGATGCTGGCGGACATCGACCGCGACACCGTCGACTTCGCCCCCAACTTCGACGACCGGCTGACGGAGCCGCGCGTCCTGCCCGCGAAGGTGCCCAACCTCCTGGTCAACGGCTCCAGCGGCATCGCGGTGGGGATGAGCACCAACGTGCCGCCGCACAACCTGGCGGAGGTGGTCCGCGCCACCATCCACCTGCTGGACCATCCGGAGTGCACCGTCGAGGACCTGATGGCGCACCTGCCGGGGCCGGACTTTCCCACCGGCGCGCTGATCGTGGGCGTGCAGGGGATCCGCGACGCCTACGCCACCGGCCGCGGCCGCGTGGTGATGAAGGCCCGCGTCTACAAGGAGTCGCGGCGCAGCGGCAAGGAGCAGCTGGTCGTCACCGAGATCCCGTACGGCACCAACAAGTCGCGCATCATCGAGCAGATCGCCGAGCTCACCCGCGCCGGCAAGGTGAACGACATCGCCGACCTGCGCGACGAGAGCGACCGCGACGGCATTCGCGTGGTCATCGAGCTCAAGCGTGGCGCCAACCCGGAGAAGGTGCTCACCGCCCTCTACAAGGGCACCGCGCTGCAGACCACCTTCGGCGTCATCTGCCTGGCGCTGGACCGGGGGGTGCCGAAGGAGTTCGGCCTCAAGGAGATGCTGGAGCGCTTCCGCGACCACCGCATCCAGGTGGTCGTCCGCCGCAGCCGCTGGGAGCTGGAGAAGGCGCG
>DASTNU010000020.1:0-3291 GCA_035720605.1 Longimicrobium sp.
GCCGTGCCGCTTGGCCAGCCGCTCGCCGTCCGGACCCAGCATCAGCGGCACGTGCAGGAACTCCGGGATCGACAGGCCCAGCGCGCGGTAGAGCAGGAGCTGCCGTGCCGTGGAGGAGAGCAGGTCCGCCCCGCGCACCACGTGCGTGATCCGCATCGCCGCGTCGTCGACCACCACGGCCAGCTGGTACGCCGCCGCGCCGTCCCTGCGCCGCACGACGAAGTCGCCCCCCTCCGCGGCGGGATCGAAGCAGCAGTCGCCCATCACCCCGTCCCCGAAGCACACGGCACCCGGCTCCACCCGCATCCGCAGCGCAAGCTCGCCGCGCCCGTGCGCCAGCAGCGACGGGACCGTGGGATCGGCCAGGCGGGCGCGGCAGGTGCCGGGGTAGCGCGGGCCCTCCTCGCCCGCGTGGGGTGCGCTGGCCGCCTGCGCGATGTCCCGGCGCGAGCAGGTGCATGCGAAGAGCAGCCCCCGCTCCGCCAGCCGCCGCAGCGCGTCGTCGTACATCGGCTGCCGCGCGGACTGCACGTAGGGCGCGAACGGACCGCCGGCGTCCGGCCCCTCGTCCCAGTCCACCCCCAGCCAGCGCAGCTCGTCCAGCTGGCGCTCCATGATCCCCGGCCGCACCCGCCCGGCGTCCAGGTCCTCCACCCGCATCACGAACGCACCCCCCGCCGCCCGCGCGTGCAGCCACGCGAGCAGCGCCGTGCGCGCGTTGCCCAGGTGCAGCGCGCCCGTGGGGCTGGGTGCGAATCGTCCGCGAACCATGGGGAAAGTGCGTGAGTGCGTGAGTGCGTGAGTGCGTGAGTGCGTGAGTGCGTGAGTTGTGGAGCGGCTCCGCTCCCGGGAAGCGTTCGCGATCGTCGACATCCGGGGGAAACGCAGAAGCATGAGGCACCACACCCCAGCGCAGGAAAGGGGGTGCCCCATGCTCCAGTCGGTGAACTTCGTTGTCCACCGGGAAGTGAAGGTAGAGCTTGCGCCGGTTGCGATCAACGGTCTCGCGGAGGGGCCCGCCCTCGACAGATCCGACGAGGCCGCGTTAGACTACCCGCCGCGCCCCAGCCCCTCGATCCCGCGCCCATCGCATGCAGCAGCCCGCCGCGGTCGCACCCGTACGCCAGTACCGCTACTACGACTTCATCACCGCCACCTTCGTGACGGTGCTGCTGTGCGCCAACCTCATCGGCCCGGCCAAGTTCTGCCAGATCGGGAGCTTCACCTTCGGTGCGGGGATCCTGTTCTTTCCCATCTCCTACCTGTTCGGCGACATCCTAACCGAGGTCTACGGGTACGCGCGCGCCCGGCGGGTGGTGTGGATGGGCTTCGGGGCGCTGGCGTTCGCCTCGCTGATGAGCGTCGTCGTCCTGGAGCTGCCGCCTGCGCCGGGGTACACGGGGCAGGCGGCGCTGGAATCGGTGTTCGGGCTCACCCCGCGCATCGTCGCGGCCTCGCTGATCGCGTTCTGGGCCGGCGAGTTCGCCAACTCGTTCGCGCTCGCGAAGATGAAGATCGCCACGGGGGGGCGGCACCTGTGGCAGCGCGCCATCGGCTCCACGGCGGTGGGGGCGGCGGTGGACAGCGCCATCTTCTATCCCGTCGCCTTCCTGGGCGTGTGGCCCACGCGGGCCGTGCTGACGGTGCTGGCGACCAACTACGCGCTCAAGGTGATCTGGGAGGTGCTCGCGCTGCCGGTGACCTACCGCGTGGTGCGGGCGCTCAAGCGCGCGGAGCACGAGGACTACTTCGACTACCACACCAACTTCACGCCCTTCTCCCTCCAGGCCGGGTGAACCCGATGAAGCTCGACCTCGTACAGACCGTCGCCCTGGCGGGCGGGGTGCTCTTTCTGGGCTACGGCATCCGCCGGCTGGTACCCCCGCTGGCCCGCTACAACATACCCGCACCGGTCATCGGCGGGCTGATCGTGGCCGGCATCCTGACCGGGGCGCGCTCCACGGGCACGACGCTCCTCGAGTTCGACACCACCCTGCAGAGCCCCATGATGGTGGCGTTCTTCACCAGCATCGGCTTTGCGGCCAGCCTGCGGCTGCTCAAGGTGGGCGGCCCGCAGGTGCTCGTCTTCTTCCTGGTGGCCACGCTGTTCGCGGTCGCGCAGAACGTGCTGGGGGCGGGGCTGGCGGTGGCCATGGGGCTGCACCCGCTCTTCGGCGTGCTCACCGGCTCGGTGACGCTCACCGGCGGCCCGGCGACGGGACTGGCCTTCGCCCCGCTGTTCGAGGCGAACGGCGTTCCCGGGGCGGCCACCGTGGCCGTGGCCGCGGCGATGGTGGGGATCGTGAGCGGCGGGGTGATCGGCGCGCCCATCGCCACGCGGCTCATCGAGCGCCACAAGCTGCGGACCGCCCACGCGCCGCAGCCGGTGGACACCCCGCTGGCCACGGAGGTGATGGAGGAGCAGCTGGCCGACGAGCCGGTCAAGGCGCCGGCGGGGGAGGACGAGGAATCGTACGCGCTGCTGCAGAGCGTGGTGCTCATCCTGGTGGCCATGTGGCTGGGCGGGTACCTGAGCACGTGGTTCACCTCGCTGGGCATCAAGCTTCCCGCCTACATCGGCGCCATGCTGGTGGCCGCCGTCCTGCGCAACCTGGACGACCTGACGGGCAAGCTGCGCGTGAACCAGCGGGTGATCGACGACATCGGGAACGTGGCGCTGGCGCTGTTCATCGTGATGGCGCTGATGACGCTGAAGCTGTGGGAGATCGCCGGCCTCGCGGGCCCCATGCTGGTGATCCTGGCCGCGCAGGTGGCGCTGATCGCGGCCATCTGCTTCTGGCCCATCTTTCCCCTGATGGGCCGCGACTACGAGTCGGCGGTGATGAGCGGCGGGTTCTGCGGATTCATGCTGGGCACCACGGCCAACGCCATGGCCAACATGCGGTCGCTGGTGGAGCGCTACGGACCGGCGCCGCGCGCGTTCCTGGTGGTGCCGATGGTGGGCGCGTTCTTCATCGACTTCACCAACGCCCTGCTGATCACGGGGCTGGTGAACCTGCTGAAGTGAACGGGTGAAGGGGTGAGCTGAGAGGGTGAAGGGAATGAGCCAGGAGCGCATTTATACGGGGGGCATTCCGGTACGGGGGGATCCGCGGCAGGCGGAGGAGGCACCGCGTGCGCAGCCGGCGCCGCTCTTTCTGCTGGCGGACAGCCAGCTGCTGTTCTGGCCGGACGAGCGAGGGCCGTTCGCGGACCGCATCGCCGCCGCGGCGCCCGGCGCGCCGCGGGCCGCGTACCTGGGGGCCAGCAACGGCGACAACCCGGACTTCT
>DASTNU010000021.1:0-5820 GCA_035720605.1 Longimicrobium sp.
GCGCACGCCGATGGCGAGGAACGCGCCGTCGCCGGCATCGGGAAGGGGGCGCGCCAGGAGCTCCACCACCCCGCCGGAGCGGTTGTACTTGATGGCGTTGGAGAGCAGGTTCAGCAGCACCTGCATCAGCCGCTGCTGGTCGGCGCGGACGTAGACGTCGGTGCCGTGCGGGGCGTGCGTGGCCAGCCGCACGGGGCGCGCGTCGGCCGCGGGACGGATGAGCGCCAGCGCCTCGTCCAGCAGCGTGGCCGCGTGCACGGGCTCCAGCGAGAGCTGCTGGCGGTTCGCCTCGATCCGGGCGATCTCCAGCACCTCGTTGATCAGGTTCAGCAGGTGGCGCCCGGCCCGCAGGATGTGCTCCACGTTGCGGGCCTGGTCCGCCGGAAGGCCGCGCCGCGCCAGCAGCTGCCCGAACCCCAGGATGCTGTTCATGGGGGTGCGCAGCTCGTGGCTCATCCGCGAAAGGAACTCGCTCTTGGCCTCGTTGGCCGCCTCCGCCGCCTCCTTGGCCTCCTGCAGCGCCTGCTCGGTGCGCTTGCGCTCGGTGATGTCGCGCACCATCCAGATGCGCCCGTACAGCTCGCCCTCGGGGCCCTTGAGGGGGGCCGAGTAGCGGTCCAGCACGCGCCCGTCCGCCAGCAGCACCTCGTCGCGGTGGATGGTGCGGGAATCGGCCCGCAGCTCCTCGACGGTGCGGCGGTAGGCGTCGGGATCCCCGGCCTGGCGGCACACCCAGTGGAACATCTCCTCGTACCGCTCGGGCGGCCGCAGCTCCTCGGGGACGTGGAAGATCTCCGCGAAGCGGCGGTTCATGTTCAGCACCCGCCCCTCGTGCGCCACCAGGATCCCGTCGATGGCGACGTGGTTCTGCGCCTGCAGCAGCGTGCTCTGAAAGCGCAGCGCCTCTTCGGCGCGCCGGCGCTCGGTGATGTCGGTCAGGAACCCGGCGAACACCTTGCGGCCGTTGCTGGAGTACTCGCCGAAGCTGATCTCCACCGGGACCTCGGTGCCGTCGCGCCGCAGCGCGGGAAGCTGCAGGCCCTGCCACGGGACGTTCCGCTCCCCCGTCAGCAGGTAGCGCCGGATCCCCCGCAGGTGCGCCTCGCGAAAGCGGTGGGGGATGAGCACGGTGAGCGGCTTGCCCACCATCTGCTCGACCGTGTACCCGAAGATCCTGCGCATCGCGTGGTTCACGGACAGGATCCGCGACTCCTCGTCGATGATCACCACGCCGCCCGGGTCGGCCTCCACCAGCGCGCGGTAGCGCTGCTCGTTCTCGGCGACCGCGGCGGCGGCGGCCTGCGCCTCTTCCAGCCGCCGCTCCAGCTCGGCGATGCGGGCCCGCAGCTGGTCGGCGGTTTCCGGCGGCGCGGTCCCGGGCACGGCCGGAGGTGCTTCGGTCTGGCTCATGGCTACGCCTGCGGATGCTGCGGGGACGGCGCTGCGGAACCGCACCCCGGGCGGAAATCCGCGCGGGTGTGCGCTCGACCGGATGACGTCTGAAGGATCTCGCGGGCGCCGGGCCATCGGTGCGCTTTCCGCGAACACCTGAAGCATAGGGACGCCGCGTCCCGCGAACAAGCGCGTCAGGGACCCCGCAAACGGGGGGAGCACCGGCCGGTGCTCCCCCCGTCGCTTTCCCGGTGCGGCCGGGGATGTCGGCCGCTCCGGGATCACCGGCGCTGCAGGAGCTGGTCGATCCGCGTCCACTCCTGCGCCAGGTCCGCGCGGTCGTCGGCATCCAGGGGCTCGCCGTCGCCGTCCTTCAGCAGCTTCATCAGCCGGTCGCGCCGCTGTTCCAGCTTTGCGCGCTCCGCGTCGGTCAGGTTCGTGGGGTCCGCCATCATCAACCTCCCTCTCCGGTGGATGCGTATCATCGCCGTACGTGCGCCCCGGTACATTGCCACCTGCGGGACGGGTCGCGCCAGCGCAGGGAAGCAGAATGGTGGGCGCGGGGAGCGTGACGGCGGCGCCTTCCGCGCGTCAGAAGGACGGTGGGTGCGGGCGAAACCGGGAGGAGGGGACATGGCCGAGGCGCGAACGCAGCAGGTGCTGGTGGTGGATGACCTTGCGGATCAGCGGGCGATCTTCCGGGCCGTGCTGGAACACCGCGGATTCCAGGTCGTCGAGGCGGAGGATGGCGAGGGCGCCGTGCGCCTGGCGGAGGAGGATCGGCCCGATCTCATCCTCATGGACGTGAACCTGCCGTGGATGGACGGATGGGAGGTGACGCGGCGCCTGAAGGCCGTTCCCCGCACGGCCGCCATCCCCGTCGTGGCCGTCAGCGCCGACGCGGGACCGGACGCCTCCGCGCTGGCGGACGACTCCGGGTGCAGCGCGTACCTTCCGAAAACGGAGGATCCCCACCGCGTGGCGGACGTGATCACCAGCCTGATCGGCGATCCGGCGGGTTGAGGGAGCAGTACATGAGGACGAAGCGGGGAGCACCGGGCTGGTGCTCCCCGCTTCGTCATCCGCAAACCGCGCCGCTCGATCCGTCGCGACCGCCCCCTTCCACCTCAATACCAAATTTCAGAGTTTCGTATACAGTCAAAGAACGGTTCACGCAGAGGGCGCGGAGGCAACAGGAGAGGACGCGGAGAACTGCAGCGGTTCTCCGCGCCCTCTCCGTTCAACTCCGCGTCCTCTGCGTGAAACTGCTTTTCCCTCGGGTGCACAGGGAACCCTGCATCGATCGACGTTGCCGGCCGCCGCCGCTTTCGGAGGGGAACATCTGGCGCAACGCGGCTCCTTTGCCCAGATTGATGTGAAGAACTGCGTGGTGCTCCTCGCTGTGCTCGATTTCCTTCCCTCTCCCGTACAGTTCCCATCCCGAGAATGAACCAGACCAACCCTCCCGCGGCCGGCCATCGGCCGCGGATTTCCCGTGGCGGCGGGCGGCACGCCGCGCGCTGGACGTGTGTGCTCGCGGTATCCGTGCTCGCCGCCTGCGGCGGAGACGGTACCCCTTCGACCCCGGAGCCCGTGCAGGCCGTAACGCTGACCGGGGTTCCGACGGACGTCGTCCTGGCCGGCACCACCGTGCAGCTCACCGCCACGCCGCTGAGCGCGACCGGTACCGCCCTGCCGACGCGGGCCGTGACGTGGCAGTCCAGCGATCCGGCGATCGCTACCGTCGGCGCGACGGGAGCGGTGAGCGTGGTGGGGGCGGGGAGCGTGACCATCACCGCGAGCTCCGAAGGAAAAGCAGCCTCCGCCACCCTCGACGCGCGCGCCGGCGGACAGCTGGGCCCGTTGGGCGGCATACTGCGGCTGCTGGACGGGAAGATCACGGTGACCGCGCCGCCAAACTCGTTCCAGTTCCCGACGATGCTGCTCTTCCGGCCGGCCGTTTCCGCTCCGCCGGAGCCGCGCTCGGTCCCGGGGACCACGTTCGAGATGGAGCCGTACGTCCTGTCCGTCTCCCCGCCCCCCGTGCTGACGCTCGCCTACGACCCCGCGCGGCTCCCCACCGGCGTCGCGGAGGCGGGCCTGCAGCTCTACCACGTGGTGGACGGGAGCTGGCGCGTGGTGTTCGGGAGCGTGGCGGACACGGAGCGGAACACCGTCCGTGGCGCCGTCTTTGCCGGCGGGACGTACGCCGTCGCGGCGGCGGCGCCCAGCACGGTGGCGATCGACGGCGTGCTCGTGGGCGGGGCGCTGTACGTGGGCCAGACGCGCCCGCTGACGGCGGCCCCGCTGGACGCGCGGGGAGACACCCTGCGTGGCCGGACGATCACCTGGTCCACCTCGGATCCGTCGCGCGCTACGGTGGACGCCGCCGGGAACGTGACGGGGCACGGCGCCGGCACCGCCACCATCACGGCCACGGTGGACGGCGTGCAGGGGGCCGCCACGGTCACGGTGCTCGCGCGTCCCGCCGCGAGCTGGAGCGGGGCGGAATGGACGACGCTGCAGGGGAACCCCCGCCACGACGGGCACGTGGCGGCGACGCTCGACCCCACGTCGTTCCACGAGCTGTGGGTGAAGCAGGTGCCGGAGTTCCCCCGCCGGGTGGCGACGGGCGCCGGCAGGGTCTTCGTCTCCTCGGGCCTCCGGTCGACGAGGCAGATCACGGCGTTCGACGCCGCGACCGGCGCGGTGAGCTGGAGCCGCACCTTTCCCTCAGCCGAGCAGATCTCCTCCCCCGCGTTCGCCGCCGGCCGCGTGTACGTCCTGGTCACGGGTCCGGACGCGGCGCTGTGGTCGCTCGACGCGGTGGACGGCACCGTCCGCTTCACCGAGCCGTACGCCGACCGCCACTCCGTCGGGCCGGCGCCGGTGGTGGTCGCGGGGGGCGTGTTCCTGGGCGGCAGCGGCAGCCCCGGCGGCGGGGTGCACCGCTTCGACGCGCTCACCGGGGCGGAGAGCTGGCAGGTGCCGCTCCCCTGGATGGACGGCCAGACCCCGGCGGTGGCCGACGGACTCGTGCTGGCCTACGGCATCGACGGCACCCATGACGGCAGCGGCCTCACCGCGCTGAACGCGGCGGACGGGACGGTGGAGTACACCGTCCCCACCTCGGTCCAGGCCGGGGTCAGGACGCCGGTGCTGGGGGGTGCCGACAACGTGCTGGCGGCCAACGGCGTGCAGCTCGCCTCCATCCGCCTGCAGAGCGGGGACGTCGCCTGGTCGCAGCCGGGCTCGTTCGGGGCCCTCCCCGTGGTGGGCGGTGGCGTGGTGTACGCGGCGCGCGACAACGACGTGGTGGCGGTCCGCGAGAGCGACGGCTCGCTGCTGTGGACGTGGACGCCGAAGCGCGGCACCCCGTGGGGGACGCCGCTGCTGACGGACAACCTCCTCTTCATCTCCACGCAGCTCATCGCACCGGGGGGAGCGACGCAGTACGTCACCGACGCGATCGACGTCTCGACCGGCAAGCAGGTATGGAGCTACCCGGCGGGTGGATCCCTGGCGCTCGGCGCCGACGGCACGCTGTTCATCGCCACCAACGGAACCCTCACCTCCGCCGGAACCTTCAGCGACGGAACCCTCACCGCCATCGCCGTGAAGTAGGCCGCCGCAACCGGCCGACGAGCGGTGCGAGCCGGTTCGATCGCGGTTGATTTGAACCGTTGACAAAGAGGGGAGCACCAGCCGGTGCTCCCCTCTTGCTTATCCACCCGAGATCTTGACGTCCTCGGCAGGCAGCGTCTCATCGTGGACGCCAACATGCGCGCAAGAGATAGGTACAGCACATGAGAAAATTCGTTAAAAGGAGTTGACATCAATATGCCAGCGAGAATAAATTATGATCGGAGGCTTTGTGGTCGCTTCGGCGGCTGCATTGCCTTTTTCTTTATCTTCCCGCAAGCTCCTCGCGTGCCCGCAGGTCGGTGATGTGGGCGAAGCTCCAGATCACGAACTGCGGGTTGCCCATCCGTTCACGGATGGCGCGGTGCCGCAAACCGGCGGCACGATCCACCAGTTGTCTCAACTCATCGCGTGACGGCTCACCCATCCCGGGAATCCGGAAGCCCCACGACAGCAGATAGGCGACCAGATCGGCGACTTGTACACCCGTCGTGAGTTCGCTGTGAACGAAGAACGGCTCAGGGATGATCCGTGACGAGCGGCTACGCCCCGTCCACGTATCCTCAAAATACCGATTCATCTGTTCGATGAGAATGTGGCTCTGCACGCGCTCCAGTTCATCGAATACCACCAGCCCCAGTGCATCGGCGCTAGAATCTTCGAGAAAGTAGAAGTAACGCTCAAACAGATACGCGTAATCCTTACGCAGCACGTCCGCTTTCACAGGCCGGGGAGCATCACGGTCCACGATGCTCGCGAAAGCCTTGCAGCGGAAGCGGGCGCAGA
>DASTNU010000022.1:0-2060 GCA_035720605.1 Longimicrobium sp.
GGCGTCCGGACCGCGGTCAGCCTCTCTCGGCGCGTTCCGGCGGAGTCCGGACCGCGGTCAGCCTCTCTCGGCGCGTTCCGACGGCGTCCGGACCGCGGTCCGCCTCTCTCGGCGCGTTCCGACGGCGTCCGGACCGCGGTCCGCCTCTCTCGGCGCGCTCCGACGTCGTCCCGACCGCGGTCCGCCTCTCTCGGCGCGCTCCGACGTCGTCCCGACCGCGGTCAGTTCCTCACGTCACCCGCCGCCGGCGGTGGAGGCGTGCTCTCCGGCAGCAGCGACACCTGCACGTAGCGCGACGGGTCTAGGTACAGGCGCGCCGCGTCGCGGATCGTCCCGGGTGAGAGCGAGGGGCCGATCGGGTTCTCCGTGATCAGCCGCGCGTCCCAGCCGTTGCGGTCGTAGTCCATCAGCCGCCCGATCCACCACCCGTTCTCGCGCAGCGACGTCTCCCGCGACCGGCGAAAGGCCTCGCGCACCTTGTCCACCACGTCCTGCGGAACCCCCGCGGCGCGCACCGTGTCGATCTCCGCCATCACCACGCGCACCAGCTCGTCCACGCGCTCCGGCGCGGAGCCGAAGTCGATGCTGAAGGTGTAGCGCGGATACGGGTCGCGCGACACCCCGCCCGACACGCCCACGCCGTACGTCCCTCCCAGGTCCTCGCGCAGCTTCTCGCGCAGGCGCAGCTCCAGCGCCTCCGCCAGCGCCCCCAGGTCCGCGACGGCCTGGCGCGAGAACTCCGCCGGGCCGGTGAACACCAGCACGGTGCGCGCCCTGGGCTCCACCCCGCGACGCACCGTGCGCCGCACCACCCCGCCCGGCGGGCGGATTCCCGCGTCCCGGAAGGTCTCGCGGGACCCGGCGGAGGGCAGGCTGGCCAGGTACCGCTCCACCAGCGGGCGCAGCGAGTCCGGATCGAACCGGCCCACGAAGTAGAAGGTGAAGTCCCCCGCGTCCGCGAAGCGCTGGCGGTAGATGGCCAGCGAGCGGTCCACGTCCAGCGAGTCGAACGTCGCCGCGGTGAACGGCCGCGACCGCGGGTGCCGCTGGGTGAGGATGGCCGTCAGCGTGTCGCCGAACGCCGCTTCGGGGGTCACGTCGCGGTTGCGCAGCGACTCGCGCCCGCGCTGCAGGTACGCCTGCCACGCGGCGGTGTCGCGCCGGGGCTGGGTGAAGTACAGGTGGACGAGCTGAAAGAGCGTCTCCACGTCCCCGGGCGCGGCGTACCCGCTCATCCCCTCCGTCAGCTCGCCCACGCTGGGTCCCAGCGAGGCGGCCTTCCCCGTGAGCCGCTTCTGCAGGTCCGTCAGCGACAGGCCGCCGATGCCGCCCAGCTGCACCGCCGCCGTGGCCGTGCGGCCGAACAGGTAGGCGCTGTCCGGCAGCAGCGAGAGACCGCCGGGGCTGCTGGCGGCGAAGAGGATCTCGTCGTCCTTGAAGTCGGTGGGCTTGAGCACCACCCGCGCGCCGTTGGAGAGCGTCCAGCGCAGCACGCCGATGCCGGCCACGGAGTCTTCGGCCACCACCCGCCCCGGCGCCGGCTCCCGTGCCAGCAGCGGCGCCTCCGACACCGTCTCCGTCCAGGGCTGCAGCTCCGCGCGGACCACGGAGTCCGCCACGAACGCCAGCCGCGCCTCGGCGGGGCGGGCCAGGTCCGCGCGCTCCGGGCCGCTCACCAGCACCACGCGGTCGCGCAGCGCGGCGTAGCGGCGGGCCGCGGCGCCCACCTCCTCCAGCGTGACGGTGGGGACGATGGCGCGGTTCAGCGCGTACTCGTCTTCCACCGTGCGCAGCGGCCCGCCGCGCAGAAAGTGCTGCGCGTACTGCCCGGCGAAGGCCGCGGAGGGCGTCTTTTCCCGCTCCGCGTGGATCTGCTCCCACATGCGCAGGAGCTCCGCCTTTTCGCGGTCCAGCTCCGGCTGCGAAAAGCCGTGCCGCGCGGCGCGCTCCGTCTCCGCCACCAGCGCCGCCAGCCCGCGCTCCGCCCCGCCCTCCGCCACCGCGGCGTTCAGCACGAAGGTCTCCACCGGCCGCAGCGACCCGCCCTGGAACGAGCCCAC
>DASTNU010000023.1:0-3603 GCA_035720605.1 Longimicrobium sp.
TTCATCATGCGCTGCGGCAGGCGCGGGGCCTACTCGAGCGCGGCGTCGAGCTGGATGTCGACGGCGGCGAGCGCCTTGGAGACGGGGCAGGTCTCCTTCGTCTGCTGGGCGATGCGGGCAAAGGACTCGGCGTCCGCGCCCGGCACCTGGGCGCGCGTGCGCAGGCGGATGCTGGTGATCTGGAAGCCGTCGCCCACCCGTTCCACCGTGCAGGCGGCGTCGGTCTGGACGCGGGTGGACGGCGTGCCGGCCCGTTCCAGGTTCCCCGCCAGCGCCATGCTGAAGCACGCCGCCTCCGCCGCGGCCAGCAGCTCCTCGGGATTGGTGCCGCCTTCGTCGGTAAAGCGCGAGGAGAAGGAGTAGGGAGCATCGATGACGCCGCTCTCGCCGCGGAACCGGCCGTTGCCGTCCCTGAGCTTCCCCTCCCACGTCGCGCTCGCGTTGCGTACGGCCATGTTCGCCCCCTCCTGTGGTGATCCGCCGTTGATCGCGGGATGCGATCCGCACCCGCGTACCCGCGGCAACCTACGCGCCGCGGGTGCCGGCGACCAGATGGGAGGATGGAATCGGTACTGGCAGCGTGCTGGACGCGACGCAGCGACCGTGAGAGCCCCTCCCCCGCCCCCGCCCCGCTCGTTCCTCGCAGAGAGGAGAGAACTGGCGACTGAGGCACCCGAGTACTCCCCTCCCGCGTCGTTTGCGGGAGGGGGTGCGGCTCTCATGCCGCGGGTGAGGGCCCTCGGGAAAGGCAGATGACTGCGGCGAGGAGGATCTACGCCTGCGCCTGCGGCGGCACTTCGTCCCTGGGGCGGGAGGGCGGCACCTCGTCTTCGGGAAACGCGCTCCCCTCCGCGGCCTTCTGCGTCAGCTCCGTCAGCCACGCGGGCGAAGTGTCGGCGTTGGCCGCGTAGAGCCCCTGCAGCGTATGGAGCAGCGCGTGCAGCGCCGCCTCGCGCCGCTCCGGGGGCAGGTCGCGCACCAGCGAGGTGAGCGCCGCCGCAATGCCGTCCACCGTGAGGTCCGCACCCAGGTTGTTGCGCTCCCGGTGCAGCCAGTCGAACAGCTTGCGCCGGCTCTTCTGGTACGGCATTCCGCCGGCCAGGAACTTGTCCAGCCCGCTGGGGCTCATCCCCACCTGCCGCGCCACCGACCGCAGCGAGGTAGCCTGCACCCGGATGGTCACCGCCTCGCGCAGGCGGACAATGGACGGTTGCGGACGCTCCGGCATCGTGACGCTCTCGCTGGCTGATCATGGGGCAAAGTGGACGGGACATGTAGTCTACTTTGTCGCCTTTTCCCGCGCAAGTCCAGCGTTTGTACGCATGCTGGCGCAACCGGGGCGGTCTCCTCCGGCTGTAGACTGGCCGCCCGTCGTCGCTTAGAATGAGCCGGAACGCTGGGCGCAGCCCCGGCGTGATCATGCCCACACTCATAACCCGACGTACTCCGAGAGGAGGCCCAATGAGCGCCAGCACGTCACGTCCCGGCATCGGCTCCCGCAGCACGGATTTTACGTCTCCACTCACCATTCCGGGGGGGGAGGTGGCGGGGACGGAGATCGTCCGCGAGCTGCCGCCGGAGCTGGCGCTCACCGTGTGGCAGACGCTGCGCAGCGTGCTGATGTGGGCCGCCGAGCACCCCGCCCACCGCGGCGAGCTCTTCGAGCACAGCGCGATGGAGCAGTGGGAGCTGGAGCTGCTGGAGGGCACCTTCGACCCCGACCTGCGCTTTCCGCTGGCGGTGATCGTGGGCGAGCTGGCGGACGCGGCGCGCGCCACGCCCCAGGCGCTGGCCCGCGCCTGCCTGTGCGTCACGGAGTGGGGGTTGGCGCACAACGCCGTGCGCACGGCGCTGGGGTTCACCGAGGCGGCGGCGCTCTGCTGGCCGGACCACCCGCGCTACGCCTGGATGGCCGGGCGCCTGCTGCGCGCCCACGGCCTCCTGCGCGAGGCGGAGCTTTGGATCAAGCGTTCCGCGCGCGTCGCGGGGAGCATGGGTGACTGGGAGGCACAGACCCTCGCCCTCAACAGCCTGGGAAACGCGTTCTATGAGGCGGGGAACTACAGGGAGGCGATCCGAACCCTGGGAGAAGCCCTTCGTGTGTCGCGCAAGCACCGCCTTCGTCACCGGGAAGGCGAGATCCTCCACGATCTGTCCGCGGTTTCCGTCTGGGGCGGCGACCTGGCTCGTGGTGAATCGTTTGCCATGGCCGCCCACGAAATTTACCGGACCGGCCATCACCGCCTTCCTGCTCTGGCGCACGACGTCGCCGTGCTCTGGATCAAGCGAGGTCAGTTCGCGCGCGCCTTCGCTGTTCTCAAGGAGCTTCCCGTATTCTTCGATTCTCCCGAGGATCGCATCCGCGTACTCGCCTCACTGGCCAGGACGGCAGGCGCGTGTCGTGACGCGCCAACATTTCTTCAGGCGCGCAGCGCCGCGGAGGCTCTCGCTGCCGATCATCGCGTCGAGCTTCGCTCCGCACCTGCGTTGCTTGAGATTGGACTAGGGGCGTGGGAACTCGGCGAGTGGGAAGTCGCGCAGAACACGCTGGCTCGTGCGGTTCGCATTGCTGAAACGGCGCGCGAAGCAGACGTGCGCGTACAGGCCGAATCTGCGCTTGGTGCGGTACGGGAACGCCGGAGCCCCGAAAATGGTCGGAACCCCGCAGAGGACCGCAGCGCATACGCAAGCGATCCGGTCGTGTCGAGGTTCCTCGTGTCCTTGCAAACGGGCGAGTTTTCTGCTGCCGCGTAGTTGGCGGCGCGCTAGGCCATTTCAGTTTCCGGAACCGAGCGTATTGCCGCCGCGCCCGACGCTGTCGCTGCTGACCGTGCTCTCGCCGGTGTAGCCACCCGTGCCGGTGCCCTGCGCGTTCCCGGACCCCATCATCCCGGGGCCTTCATCCAGGCTGGATGTCGCATCGAACGCGGAGGGTCCGGTCGGCGCGGGGGAGGAGCAGGCGGCAAGGATCAGCGCGGCGAGGACGGGGAGGCGAAGGGACTTCATGGAATCATCTCCTGGGTACGGGATACGGGACAGCGTTACGGCCGTGCGAGGAATGTTGCCGCGATTCGGCGGCGGTCAACGCACGCCGCGCCGGAGATGACCGCCCCTGTGACGCCATCCCTGCTCTCGTTTTCTCCCAACCTGCGGCCCGTGCTGGTGATGGAGAAGGCGCTGATGCCTCTGTTTGCAGACATCGGCGCACCGTTCCGCCCGGTGGGCGACGTGGCGTGGGACGAGTTGGACCTCTCCCTGCGCTTGGCGCCCGCCGTCACGGTGGTGGTGGTGGACCCCTACGCCGGCACCCGCCACGGCGACCGCTTTCCCCGCGTACACGACCTGCTGCGGCGCTTCCCCTCCGTCCCCGTGGTCGCGGCGATGGAGTTGCGCCCCGAGGTGGCCGGTGACGTGGCGATGCTGCTGGAGTGGGGCGTCAGCGAGGTGCTGGCGCTGGGGCCGGAAAGCACGCCCGGCGCGGTGGCCGCGCGGCTGCGGCAGGCGCACATGCGGCCCTTCAAGCGCGCGCTGGAGGCGACGCTTTCGCCATACGTGAAGGCCGAAGCACGGCAGATCCTGCTGGCCGGGGCGGAGGTGGCGGCG
>DASTNU010000024.1:0-2219 GCA_035720605.1 Longimicrobium sp.
CGCGCGGCGAGAACGCTTGCTGACCCAGAGAAAGAAATCCAGATCCTCATCCCGCGCCCGATCGGGTGGAATGCTCCTCCAGCGGCCGAGTGCGCGGCGGGGCCGCGTTCGCGCGCGCTGCATGTGCGTCGGCATTTCGCCCTCCGTTCGTGTTCGTCTCATCTGAACGGTAGCCTCGACAGACGTTCCCGTCAAGTGTGTCCAATTCGTGCGCGCCTGTGGCTGATTCGGAGCGCAAACTCGGCTCACGCTTCCGCGTTCGTCGCGCTCTCCTCCTGCGCCTCCTCCGCCACCACCACGTCCGCCTCGTCGCTCTCGCCCTCCCAGCGGCTGGCGACGGCCTGGGCCTGCAGGCCGTGCTCCCGCAGCCAGCGCACCACGGGCTCGCGGTAGCCGTGCGTCACCCATACGCACTCCGCGCCCGTGGCCCGGACGGCGGCCAGGAGCGAGGGCCAGTCCACGTGGTCGGAGAGCACGAAGCCGCGGTCCACCGAGCGGCGCCGGCGCTGGCCGCGCACCCGCATCCACCCGCTGGCGAACGCGGTGGAGGCGTTGCCGAAGCGCCGCATCCACGGCGTGCCCTGCGCCGAGGGCGGGGCCACCACCATGGCGCCGCCCCAGTCGTGCCCGCGCGGCTCCGCGGTGGGACTGCGCGTGGGAGGGAGCGCGACGCCGGTGTCGCGATAGTCCGCGTTCAGCCGCTCCACGGCGCCGTGCGTGTAGATGGGTCCGATCCCGGGATCGATCCCCGCCAGCAGCCGCTGCGCCTTGCCCAGCGCGTAGCCGAAGAGGAGCGACGCGCGCCCCTCTGCCGCGTTGCGGCGCCACCACGCGTCCATCTCCGCGACCACCTCGCGGTCCGGGCGCCAGCGGTAGATGGGGAGGCCGAAGGTGGACTCGGTGACGAAGGTGTGGCAGCGGACGGGCTCGAACGGGGTGCAGGTGGGGTCCGCCTCCGTCTTGTAGTCGCCGGAGACCACCCACACCTCGCCCCGGTGCTCCACCCGTACCTGCGCGCTCCCCAGGATGTGGCCGGCCGGGTGCAGCGACACCCGCACGCCGTTCACCTCGCGCACCTCGCCGAACTCCACCGCCTGGATGCGCGCGTCGGGCCCCAGCCGGGTGCGCAGCACGCGCTGGCCCTGGCGCGAGCCCAGGTACGCGCGCGAGCCCCAGCGCGCGTGGTCGCCGTGGGCGTGCGTGATGACGGCGCGGTCCACCGGCTGCCAGGGATCCACGTAGAAATTCCCCGCCTCGCAGTACAGTCCCCGGTCCGTGGAGCGTAGCAGCATTCGGCCTCGATCGACGGGGTCAGAGCGGATGGACGCGCGGCACACGTTCAGGCTTCGTGCCGCGAAGGGCGCGAGGCCGTCTCTGCTGCAGCCACGATACGCGATCAGCATCCGGGAGACGCCCGGCAACCACTCGGCCCCAACCCTGGTATCGCCACCTCCCCGCCCGCGCGGTGGGCATCAGCTCGACGTCGCCCGCCCTGCCCCGGCGTTCTACCGTTCTCGCCGAACTCCACCGCCTGGATGCGCGCGTCCGGCCCCAGCCGGGTGCGCAGCACGCGCTCGCCCTGGCGGCGAGTCCCCAGCGAGCATGGTCGCCGTGGGCGTGCGTGATGACGTCGCGGTCCACCGGCTGCCATGGATCGACGTAAAAGTCCTCTTTTTCGTAATACGTCCCGCGGTCCGTGCGGCGTAGCAGCATCTCGCAAAACTCCAAAACTGATGGATTGGGCGGCGCGAACCGCTCGCGGGATGCACCTCTGCCCGGGACGGAGTGGCGGCATGTACGCCAGCAGATCCCGGCGAAAGCGGACATCCCTCGCCCGACCCTTCGCAAACTAAAGATTTATAAACATTTAGCGTGCTTGCTCCGAAGCCCCTGCAGATGTACTCTGTGGCTCAGCGCAGTTTTCGCGGGGGAGAATTGTTCTGCTACATCTCCCCGCATCAGAGTGTCGGCGGCCGCCCGGCGGGTACGAACCCGCGCTCCCCCCTCTCGCGGCGCCTGTGAACGGCAGCGCACGCCGCGCTGCGCGTCGCGTGCAGTCACGCGGCGCACGGCGCCCCCGGCTCTTGCGGGGACGCTTCACATCACGCGAAAGGACCCCACCGTGAGACCCTCCGGGGCATACGGTGCCTGCATCGCCCTGCTGGCGATGCTGGCCGCGACTGCATGCACCGACCGCTCGCCCACGGGGGGCGAGCCCC
>DASTNU010000025.1:0-2381 GCA_035720605.1 Longimicrobium sp.
TTGAGGTCGCGGCCGCGCAGCAGCTCCATGACGATGAAGTCCAGCTCCAGCTCCGGGTCCGTCCCGTAGTCGAAGATCTGCACCACGCTGGGGTGCTGGATGCGCGCCGCGCTGGCCGCCTCGCGGCGGAACCGCTCGCGGTAGTTGTCCAGCGCGTGGTCGCTCGAGGCGGCGAGGGATACGACCTTCACGCCCACCTCGCGCCCCAGCGTGCGGTCCACCCCGCGGAACACCACGCTCATCCCGCCGCGCGCCAGCGGCTCCACCACCTCGTAGCGGCCGGCGAGCGTGCGGCCCACCATCAGCCCCTCGAAGCCGCGTCTCATGCGGAAGCCCCGGCGACGGCCTCACGCCGTCCGCCTTCGCGGACATCGACGATCCCGGAGCGGCGGAGCGGAATCAGCATCGTGACGTGGCAGGGCGGTTGGATGGCGTCAAACGCGGCAAGGCGGCGCAAGCGATGTGCCCCGCGTAACGACACCCTTGACTTTGGGGACAATACGATTAAACTGATCCGCAGTGGCGTATCACATTTGGCCACGGCTCGCCTGTGCTCCATTCATAAGCAGTCTCCACATGTACAGCTGAATCGCCACTGCGGCCTGTCACCCCGGTCGCCTCCAGAGACCGGTGACAGGAAGGAATGGGCCGGCGGCCCCCGCGCGACTGCGCGGGGGCCGCTTCATTCCATCCTCCTCGGTTCCGCTCAGCGCCGCGGCTCGTGCCCCTCGTGGTCCGAGTGATCCTCCTGCTTCGCGGGCTCCTCCGCCTTCGGCGCCTCCTCCTGCTTCGGCTGCGCGGGCTCGGTGCGCGTACGGCTCTCGGTGCGGCCCGTGGACGTCGACGTCTGTCCGCCGGAGCGTTGGTTGCCGCGGGAAGCGCCGGACGACGGGCGGCCGCTCCCCGATCCGCTCTGCGGCGCCGGCGCGGCCGTCGCGGTGCGCCCGCCGGCCTCGGCGTTGGCGGGATCTTCCGCCTGCTTCTGGCCGGAGATGTCGCGGAACTCCACCGGGATGCCCGAGCGCACGTGGTGCGACAGGAACTGCACGTCCCAGTTGGTCAGCCGCACGCACCCGTTGGACGACGCGTAGCCGATGGTCTGCGGCTCGGAGGTGCCGTGGATGCCGTAGTGCGGCTCCGACAGGTCGATCCACACCTTGCCCACCGCCACGTTGGGCCCGGCGGGGATCATCGCCTCCGGCTCGTGGTCGGGGACGCCCACCAGGATGTCGGGCTGGTAGTGCCACGCCGGGTCGCGGGTGACCGCGTTCACGCGGAACGCGCCGGTGGGCGAGGGCGAGTACTTGCCGCCCAGCGTGGACGGAAAGTGGTAGAGCACGCGCCCGCCGGCATCCACCGCGTGCACGTAGTTGCCGCGCCCGGAAACGACGAGCCGCGCCACCTGCCCGCGGCTGCCGGCGCGGGTCTCGTCGCGCACGGCGGGAACGTAGATGGACTGCCCGGCGCGCAGGTTGTTCAGCTCCACGCCGGGGTTCAGCTTCTGCAGCAGCTCCGGCGTGGCGTGGTAGTCCTCGCTCAGCTTCTCGGTGAGCGACTCGTAGCACGAGCAGCCGAGCTCGGCGTGCTCGTAGATGTCTTCCGGGATCGTGGTGAACGGCCCCTTCACGTCGTCCGCCGTGAGTCGCTTGCGAACCACCAGCTCGCGCGGGTTGCCGGCGGCCTGGCGCAGCCGCTGGAAGGTGGCGCTGTCCAGCCGCGCCGTGGCGGGGAGCCCCTCGCGGCGCTGGAACCAGTAGAGCGCCTGCACCGTGTTCTTTCCCCAGCGCCCGTCCATGATGCCGGGGGAGAAGAGGGCGCGGTCCAGCAGGATCTGCGTGCGCAGCACCGAGGGCCCGGCCACGTCGCCGGTGAGCGGGACGAACTGGCCGCCGGAGTTCACCGCCTGCGCGCTGATCTGCTCCCACTTCTCGGGATTGGGACGCGCGGGCGCGCCGGAGCCGGTGGTGTCCAGCTGCACCAGCTCCTGCCAGCTCATGTCCAGCCGCGCCCGGTCCAGCTCCTCCTGCGTCATCCGCGGCGCCCGGCGGTCCCAGGAGACGCGCACGCCGCCGGACGGGTTCGCCGGGGCCCGCGGCTCTGGGGCCTTCTCCGCCTCGTCCCCGTCGCCGCCGCAGGCGGCCAGCAGCAGCGCGGCCAGGGCGGCGGAGAGATATCGGTCGACAATCATCGGTTTCTCGCGCTTCGGGTCGTCGAAAAAGCCGCCCGCCCCGGACCCGGGAACGGGCGGCTCTCGCCATGTGTTTGGCACGAATCGGGCCGCGCGGAATCATCCGTATCTCATGATCACGCCCGCCCGCGGACCCGCCGGTGCGCGGGCTAAAGCCCGCGGCTAGAACAGCCACAAGCCCGGTCCCGGGGGG
>DASTNU010000026.1:0-5681 GCA_035720605.1 Longimicrobium sp.
AATCCCTGGTACACCGAGAACAGGTCGCGCGCGGGTTGCGCGGCCAGCGGCAGGCTGGCGAGGAAAGCGGCCTCAATGGCGGAAGGCGCGGCCGGGTCGAACGGCGCGGTCGCCTCCAGCGACTCCAGCACCACGCCCGAGGCGCCGGCCGCCGAGCGCCGCTTGTGCCCCAGCGAGAGCGACGCCTCGCCGCCGTCGTGCTCCACCGCCAGCACCAGCGGGTACGGAACGGCCCGGTGGACCAGTTCCACGAGCCGCCCCGCCCGCGCCCCGGAGCGGAGCCGCGCCGTCACCACCGCGATCTCCAGATACTCGCGCTCCCCGTCCGCGTACGCCGGCACCCCCACAGACAACGGCTTGAGCGCCGCCGCCCAGAGCACCTCGTCCACCCCCTCGTGCACCAGCCGCCGATCGGCCGCCGTGGCCGCCGCCTCGTCCGCCAGCAGCTTCTTGGGGATGCGGCGCTCCACCACCGCCTCGTGCGGGAGCGCCAGCGCCGACAGAAGGGGGGCGAGGCTCATGCCGCCGCCGCGTCCTCCGCTTCCGGGAGCAGCACCAGGAACGCGACCACCTCGAAGTCCTCCGTCCCGCGGAACTCGCCCCGCAGCGCGTGCGTGCCCCCAGGCCGGAACAGGCTGGCCGCGGCGCGCTCTTCCACCTTCCCCACCAGCGACGCCACGGCGCGCGCGAGCTGCCTCTGGACCAAGGCCATGTCGCGCCCCCCACGCGTGACCCGGTCGAAGCGCGCGCATGCACCCGCGTCGGGAAGGTCGCGGCCGACGCACAGCTTCTTGAGCGTGTCGAGCACCCGGCGCGCCTGGGTGTACGGGAGAACGACCGAGCCGTCCTCCCCTACGTGCACGAGGTAGTGCGGGGCCAGCGGGTAGCCGTCGTGAGCCGCGGCAGCCGTGCCGTGGGCCGCGCGGAGGCAGAACACGACTCCCGGCGGCACCGCCGCGTCCCCCGTACCGTGCGTCGTGGTCACCGCGAAGGTGCCTGGCGGCGCCGACTCCAGCTCGGCAGCGTGCGTGCGCGCGTACTCCGCCAAGTCGATGCGGAAGTCGTTCAGCGTGAGGTCGGTAATCGCCAGTCCGGTCGACAGGTCCTCCAGGTCAACCACCGCCTCCTGCAGCCGCTCCAGCTGCCGCCGGCGATATTCCAGGTCGTTCATCTGCCCGCTGGGGCGATGTTCTATGACGTTCTCCTCGCCCGTCGCAGAGATGTCCAGGAGAACCATACGGCCGCTCACCCGCTCCTCCAGGTTGATGTACTCGTCCAATTCCAGGTTGGGCCAGAAGTTCACCAGCTGGATGCGGCGGTTGGGCGAGCCCAGGCGGTCCACCCGGCCGAAGCGCTGGATGATCCGTACCGGGTTCCAGTGGATGTCGTAGTTGACCAGGAAGTCGCAGTCCTGGAGGTTCTGCCCCTCCGAGATGCAGTCGGTGGCGATCAGCAGATCGATCTCCCCCTCGTCCGCCAGCTCCGGCGGCCGCTGCTTGGAGCGCGGCGAGAACGCGGTCAGGATGCTCCCCAGGTCCACGCGCATGCCGGGGAGGGTGCTGCGGTTACGCCCTCCGCCGGTCACGAGCGCCGCGTGCACCCCCAGCTCGACCCGCGCCCACTCCGCCAACTCCCGGTACAGGTACTCGGCCGTGTCGGCGAACGCGGTGAAGACAATCACCTTCCGGTTTCCGGGGTTCAGCGGGTGCTGGCACTTGTCGGCGATTACCCGGCGGAGCTCGCCCAGCTTCACGTCGCGCTCCGGCGCTACCTGGCGCGCCGCCGAGAGCAGCGTGTGCAAGCGGTTGCGGTCCTCCGTGAGTTCCTGCCGCCACCTCACGCGGTCCACGTCTCGCAGCAGCACCTTCACCTTGCGCCCGATCAGCAGGGGCTCCCACTCGGGGTCATCCACCTCCACGTCCTCGATAGAGATCTCCTCCACCGTCTCCACATCCGCGTCCAGCCGCTCCAGCAGGGCGTCGGCGTCGGCGAGCTGGCGCTCGAGCGTGAGCGCGAACGAGGTGACCGAGCTCTCCATCCGCTTCAGGAGGTTGACGCGGAGAAGGTGCACCAGGCTCTCCTCGCGGTCGACCTGCCGGAAGAAGCCCTCGCCCCCCCGCACCTGAGTGCTGTACTTCCGGTCGTACTCAGCCTGCCGGTGCGGGAGCACGTACCGGAGCGGGGCGTACGCAGCCAAGTTCAGCCGACGGATCTCGTCGTTGATGGCACGCACGGGCGGAAACTCGCCCGCGAGGTCCACGTCGCACTTGAGGTTCACGGGGCGCAGCCGCTCGGGGAAGCGGCCGGTCTCGGCCGTGCCGTAGTACCGCTCGACGTGCTTGCGGGAGCGAGCGATGGTGAGCAGGTCCAGCAGCGTGAAGTAGTCGAAGCCCAGCATCTCCATCAGCCGCATCGGCGTGCGCTCCTCCTCGTCCAGCGCCTGCCAGCGGTTGAACTGCCCCTGCGCCTGCCGGACGGTCGCCTCGATGCTCGCGATGCCGTGCGCCGCCAAGGCGCGGTCGTTCCCTTCCGTGATGAACGCGATCTGGTTCTTCAGGTCGGCCAGGCGGTTGTTCACCGGCGTGGCCGACAACATCAGGACACGCGTGCGCACGCCGGAGCGGATGATCCGCTCCATGAGTCGATCGGAGCGCGAGTCGCGGTCGCGCCGCCCCGGCTTGTTCCGGAAGTTGTGCGACTCGTCGATCACCAGCAGGTCGTAGTTCCCCCAGTTCACCTGCGAGAGGTCGATGTCGCCGGAGAGGCCGCGGTCGCGCGAGAGGTCGGTGTGGTTCAGCACGTCGTAGCCGAAACGGTCAGCCGCGAGCGCGTTCCGCCGGTCGTTCGCCTTGTACAGCGTCCAGTTGTCCCGCAGGCGCCGGGGGCAGAGGACCAGCACGCGGTGGTTACGCAACTCGTAGTACTTGATCACCGCCAGCGCCTCGAACGTCTTCCCCAACCCCACGCTGTCCGCGAGGATGCACCCGCCGAGCCGCTCCAGCTTGTCGATGGCGCCCACCACGCCGTCCCGCTGGAACCGGTAGAGCTGCTTCCACGTTACCGAGTCGCGGATCCCCGTCGCCGAGCGCACGACTCGCTCCGGGTCGAGCTCACCGGAGCCGCCGAGCAGGTGGTAGAGGACGAGATGGTAGACGAGCGCCGGAGCGCTGTGCTCGGCCAGCATCCGCAGCCGGGCGAGGAGCGCCTCGCGGCCATCCGACATCTCGGGGAGGTGCTCCCAGATCTCCTCGAACCAGGCTGCGAGCGGCTCCCGCTCACCCGGTGTCTCGGTGCCCTGGATCAGGCCCAGCCGGCTCCCGGGGGTGAGCCCCAGCCCGTCGGTGGTGAGCGCGAATGCGCCGTGGATGGCTCTTCCGCTCCCCTGGTCGGAGTGCGACGCAACGAACAGCGACTGCGGAAGGGGGCCGCCTGACGATCGCACCTGGCACCGCTCGATCCACGCGGCGCACTCGCGCGCCAGCCAGCGGGTCTGGAGCCGGTTGCGGAGGGGCCGGTCCGCGTCCGAGCCCACGAATGCAGGCGCCGCCGCGGTTTCGGAGGGGATTACCAAGCGGCATCCCGCCAAAGTCGAAAGTTCGCCGCCGAGCGCTTCGAACCCGAAAAGCGAGAGGTCGGCGACGGCCGCGTCGAGCGTGCTGCCAGGGGCGAGTGTCCCGCGTAATGCGTCGAGCACACGGTCGCTGCCCGTATTCCGGATGATCTTCATGCGCCTGGTGCCGGAGGTGGGGCTCGGAGGCCCGCGTGAAGTGGAGGGGACGGGTGCATTCCGTGCGCCGCCATCGATTCGCGCGTCAGCTAAGTCCGTACGAACAATGATAATAACGCGGAACCTGGCGCGCCGGCCACCCTCCTGCCCCCGCTTCGGAACCCTTCACTATTTCAACCCAATTGCCGTGGTTGCGCGAATCTCAGGAGGGTCGGCTTGTGCGTAGGTGGATACTCACGCTCAGGAATACGTCAGCGCCGCGCTCTGCGCTCTTGACAAGCACAACCGTCCTGCGGCTCCGGCGCTCAGATCCGCACGCCGTACGGCGAGCGGCGCGCAACGTACTCACCCGGATCGCACCACTCAGCCGCCACTTGGCCAGATGGGGCAGCCGCTCCTTGACCACCACGGCGGTCCTCTTCCGCGCCGCCTGCCGCAAGGCCGGGCTGAAAGGTGAGGACCTGCCCCCGCTGAGCACTGATCACTTCCGCCGCCCGCACGATTCGCGCGGACAGCTCGGGTTATTCGAGGCGGTATGAACCGAGAGCTCGAGATTTGCATACACGTCCTAGACGACGTAACTCGCCAGAGCGCAGCGGTAAGCACCCACACCTGCCGTTGGGAACGGGTCGCCGTCGAGGCTCCGTCCCACGCGTGCCAGCGCTTGGCGAATCAGCCCGCACGCCTTGAACTTAGCCTGACGCACGACAGTATCTCCGTCGTCACGCGCGCCGGACAGGTCCGCAGTCAGTGCCTTCTTGGAGACTGCATCCGGTGAACGACGGGCGAGCAGCTCGACGAACCGAAACGGGTGGGTTCCGGGCTTCAATTCCGGGATCTTGATCCCGTCGAACCAGATCACTCCATGCTGGCTATCGACCACCAGAGTAACTCCGTCTGGAGCGCTGAACTCCGCGGGCACCACGTGAGTGAGACCCGCAGCGGCGATGGCAGCGCGGATAGCGTCCTTTCGAGAAGGCAGCGGGCTCTCTACAGGAGCTACGGGGAGGTCCAGGTTGCCCCGCGGGCCGTGTGATGGAACCAGAAGGACGGGATGCGCTCCACCTGCACCGCTGCGAAGCGTGCTCCCGACTCCGTTCTGCGGTGCCCGGAGCGCGTAGCTGAGGCGGAGCCGGTGGTCCCCCAGTTCGATCTCTCCCAAGTCTAGAACTTCCCCCCGACCGTCCCAGGCCAGGGCAGCACCGGTAATGCCGAGGCGCGATCTCAGCTCCTCGCGTAGGCGCTCCGGGTTCAGCTCGAAGCCGTCGAGGTCGGTCGGCGTCACAGACCTGGAGGGCACGCCGGGCATGATGCTGACCGCATAATACTCACCGTCGGACACCTCGTGCGCCCGCAGGGCCCGGCCCGCCGCCGGCTCGCTCGCGCTGCGAACTGCGTGCAGGCGGACTGGGACGAGGACGCGGCGCTCGATCAGAGCATCCGTCTCACGCCCGAACGCACTTCGCCATTCCTCACGTGAGAGCCGCCACGGGTACAGGCTCCAGAGGTCGCTGCGCGCAGACCGGGCACCTGGGTCGTGGATACCGATGCGGGTCAGGAGCCGCTCGATTTGTGGTTCGTGGCGCCGCTGGCTCACCTCGATTCGGCTTGGAACGCGGATGTTGACGGTCACGGGCCGCGTACTCTTCCCGGCCACACTCACCTTGAGCTTCGCTTGGAGAAGCTCCCCCTCACCCAAGGGGAGGTGGAGCTCCTCAATGTGGCGAAAGCAATCCGCTGAGCGAATGTGCAGGAGGTCGCGATCTCCCCTCTCCCAGAGGCACTCAGTCATCCACACCCGGCCGATACCCGGAATGTCATGTCCTTCCAGCGCGTCGCGCCCCCGCTCCTGGAGCACGCGCAGGCTGCAGACGGGATCGCCGGTGAAGAAGCCCACGTCTTCGAACAGGATGCGCCCGAGGGCTTCGCGGTAGAAGCCGACCACCGAAGCAGC
>DASTNU010000027.1:0-3802 GCA_035720605.1 Longimicrobium sp.
AGACCGGGGCAGTCGGAATCAGCCGCACCGCGAAGCGGCCCTCCCCCGGATGATCGGGGGAGGGCCGCGGCGCTCGACGGGTCGAGCCGCCGATTACGGCTGCTTGGGCTGGCTGGCGGGGGTCAGCGGCGCCGGGGAGGCCGGAGCCGTGCCCGTGGCGGGCGCCGCGGTGGCCGGAGCCGTTCCCGTCGCGGGCGCCGGCTGCGTGCCGCCCAGCGGGGCCTGCGTCGCGGGGGCGGTGCCCTGCGCGCCGGCCTTCGGCTGGCCGCCCGTCGGCGCCGGGGCGGCGGGGGCCGCGCGGCCGCCGCGCTGAAGCTCGCGCTGCAGCATGCTGTCCGCGGTCTGCGGGCGTGACGACAGGATGGAGAGCGCAAAGCCCAGCACCAGGAACGCGCCGCCGCACCACCAGCTCAGCTTGGTGAGCAGCGTGGTGGCGTGGCGCCCGCCGAACAGGGTGTCGGTGCCGGCGCCGCCGCCCATGGCGGCGAGCCCCCCGCCCTTCCCCGCCTGCAGCAGCACGATGGGGATCAGGAGCAGGGCGTCGAGGATCAGCAGGATCAGCAGGAACGTGAACACGGGCAGGCCCGGGAAATGGTCAACTTATGTACGGGGAAACAACTAACTTAGGCCAAAGGGCCGCGACGGTCAACCCGCGGCCCGGCAGATGGCGGCGAAGCCGTTCGCATCCAGGCTGGCGCCGCCCACCAGCACGCCGTCCACGCCGGGCTGCGACAGGAGCTCCGCCGCGTTCTCCGGCTTGACGCTGCCGCCGTAGAGGATGGGCACCTCGTCCGCCGCCTCGGCGCCGAACGCGCCCGCCAGCCGCTGGCGCACGGCCCGGTGCATGGCCGCGGCGTCCTGCGGGGTGGCGGTCACCCCGGTGCCGATGGCCCAGACGGGCTCGTACGCCACCACCAGCTCGCCCACCTCGTCCGGCCGGACGACCGCCAGCGCGGGCGCCAGCTGGCCCTCGACGACCAGCTGCTCGCGGCCCGCGCGGCGCTCGTCGATGGTCTCGCCCACGCAGAGGACGGGGACCAGGCCGCCGTCCAGCACGGCGCGCACCTTCCTGGCGGCCTCCTCCGACGTCTCGCCGAACACGTGGCGGCGCTCGCTGTGGCCGATGAGCACCAGCTCCGCGCCCGCTTCCTTCGCCATGGCGACGGAGATCTCGCCGGTGAAGGCGCCGCCGGGCTCCCAGTAGACGTTCTGCACCCCCAGCCGCACGTCCGGCCGCCCCTGCAGCGCCTCGCGCGCGGCGGCGAAGGAGAGCGCGGGGGGAAAGAAGGCGATCGTCCGGTCGTCCGCCGGCTCCACCAGCGCCAGGAAGTCGGCGAAGAAGCGGGCGGCCTCAGCCGGGCCGTGGTTCATCTTCCAGTTGCCGGCCAGCACCGGCCTGCGGGGCGCCGTCACGCGGCCTCCGCGTCGTCCAGCGCGGCCACGCCGGGCAGCTCCTTCCCTTCCAGGAACTCCAGCGAGGCGCCGCCGCCGGTGGAGACGTGCGACATCCGCTCCTCCAGCCCCAGCTCCGCCACCGCCGCAGCCGAGTCGCCGCCGCCGATGATGGTCGTCGCGCCGCGGTCCGTCGCCCGGGCCACCGCCTCGGCCACCCCGCGGGTGCCGGCGGCGAACTCGGGGACCTCGAAGACGCCCATCGGCCCGTTCCACAGCACGGTCCCGGCGTCGGCGAGGATCCAGCGGTACCCCTCCACCGTCCGCGGGCCGATGTCCAGCACCATGTGGTCCGCGGGGATCCGCTCGCAATCGACGGTCAGCGTCTTCTGGCCGGCCTCCATCTTCTGCGCCACGACGGCATCCGTGGGGAGGAGCAGCTTGTCGCCGGACGAGGCGAGGAGCTCGCGCGCCATCTCCACCCGGTCGTCCTCCACCAGCGAGGTGCCGGTGGCCAGGCCCATCGCCTTGAAGAAGGTGTTCGCCATCGCCCCGCCGATGAGCAGGCGGTCGACCTGGGGAAGGAGGCTGCGGATGACGTCGATCTTGCCGCTGATCTTGGCGCCGCCCAGGATGGCGACGAACGGGCGCCGGGGCTGGGCCAGGGCGCGGCCCAGGTACTGGAACTCGCGGTCCATCAGCAGCCCGGCGACGCACGGCTTGCCCTGCCCGCGCATCACGGCCGCCACGCCGGCGGTGGAGGCGTGCGCGCGGTGCGCCGCCCCGAAGGCGTCGTTCACGTACACGTCGCCCAGCGCGGCCATCTCCTCCGCCAGCGCGGAATCGTTCTTCTCCTCGCCCGGAAGGAAGCGGGTGTTCTCCAGCAGCAGCACGTCGCCGTCGTACATCGTCCCGATGGCGTGGCGCGCCGCCAGCCCCACCGTGTCCTCGACGAACTCCACGCGGCGCCCCTCCAGCAGCTCCGCCAGCCGCGCGGCGACGGGGCGCAGCGACATCTCCGGCACCGGCTTGCCCTTGGGCCGGCCGAAGTGCGCCAGGAGGATGACGCGGGCGCCCTGCCGCAGCAGCGCGTCCAGCGTGGGGAGGGTGGCGGTGATGCGGGTGTCGTCGGTGATGCGGCCGTTCTCGTCCAGCGGGACGTTGTAGTCCACCCGCACCAGCACGCGCCGGCCGCGGACCTGGCCCTCCGCCAGGTCCGCGATGGTCCTGGTGCGCGTCACAGCCGCTCGCCCATGAAGCGGGCCAGGTCCACGCAGCGGTTGCTGTACCCCCACTCGTTGTCGTACCAGGCGACCACCTTCACCAGCCCGGCGACCACGCTGGTGGAGGGCGCGTCGATGATGGAGGAGTGCGGGTTGCCCGTGAAGTCGATGGAGACCAGCTCCTGCTCCTCGTATCCCAGGATCCCCTTCATCCGCCCCCCGGCCGCGGCGCGCATGGCGTCGTTCACCTGCTGCGCCGTCACCTCCCGCTCCAGCTCCGCCGTCAGGTCCACCACGGAGACGTCGGGGGTGGGAACGCGGAAGGCCATCCCGTCGATCTTTCCCTTGACCTCGGGGATCACCAGGGAGGTGGCCTTGGCGGCGCCCGTCGTCGTGGGGATCATCGACATGCCGGCGGCGCGGGCGCGGCGCAGGTCCTTGTGCGGCAGGTCCAGGATGTTCTGGTCGTTGGTGTAGGCGTGGACGGTGGTCATCACCCCGCGCCGGAAGCCGAACTCGTCCAGCAGCACCTTGACGACGGGCGCCAGGCAGTTCGTCGTGCAGCTGGCGTTCGACACGACGTGGTGGCTGGCCGGATCGTACCGGTCCTCGTTGACGCCCAGGACGATGGTGATGTCCTCGTCCTTGGCGGGGGCGCTGATGATGACCTTCTTCGCCCCGCCCTCGATGTGCTTGGCGGTGTCCGCGCGCTTGGTGAAGCGCCCGGTGCTCTCGATGACGATGTCGACGCCCAGGTCGCCCCAGGGGAGGGCGGCGGGGTCCTTCTCGGCGAAGACGCGCATCTCGTCGCCGTCCACCAGCAGGCTGTTTTCGCGCGCCTCGACGGTGCCGGCGTAGATGCCGTGCACCGAGTCGTACTTCAGCAGGTGGGCCAGCGTCTTCGTATCGGTCAGGTCGTTGACGGCCACGAAGTCGATGTCCGTGGCACCGGCCTTCTTGGCGGCCCGCAGCACGTTGCGGCCGATGCGGCCGAACCCGTTGATGGCGACGCGAATGGGCATGGTCTCTCGTCTGTATGGTGATGAAAAGGACGACGGAGCGCCGGGCCCGCGCGGCCTAGCGCTCCAGCTCCGGGATGACGCGGGCAAAGGTGGCCACGCTCACCACGCGCGCCCCCGCCTCCAGCAGCGCCTGCGAGCAGGCCAGGGCGGTGGCGCCGGTGGTCC
>DASTNU010000028.1:0-3095 GCA_035720605.1 Longimicrobium sp.
TCCGCCATCATCCCCAGCGGCGTGCCGTTCCCCTGCACCCACCCCCAGAAGCGCGGGTGCAGGTTGCCGTTGGGGTACGGGAGGATGCGCTCGCGGAAGTGCGCGTACGCCGCCTCGTCCCCCTCCCCTTCGCGCGGCAGGGGCTCGTCGAACCCGGCGCGGACGGCGGGCGGCATGGGCTGCCACGCCGCCCGCTCGCGGAGCCCGGCGAGGTGGTCGAGCGTGTCGTCCACCATGCGGTGCGCCAGCGCGCGGAACGCCTCCCAGTCCGCCGGATCGAGCGTCTCCTCCGGCTCGCTCAAGCCGCCACCGCGCGCGCGACCCGGCCACCCCGCACCTCGCACCCCTCCAGCCGCAGCAGGGCCAGCTTGGCGTCCAGCCCGCCCGCGTAGCCGGTCAGGCTGCCGTCCGCGCCGATCACGCGGTGGCAGGGGATGACGATGGGGATGGGGTTCGTCGCGTTGGCGCGGCCCACGGCGCGGGCGGCGCCGGCGCGTCCGATCCGCGCGCCCAGGCCTCCGTAGTCCACCACCTCGCCGTGGCGGATGCCGCGCAGCGCCTCCCACACGCGGCGCTGGAAGTCGCTCCCTTCGGGCGCCAGCGGCAGGTCGAAGTCCGTCCGCTCGCCGGCGAAGTACTCGCGCAGCTGCGCGGCCGCGGCGGCGCAGCGGTCCGCATCCCAGATCACGCCAGCGGCGGGCCGGTGGTGCGGAAAGAGGATGTGGGTGAGCGCGCCCTCCCCGTTCACCACGACGGTCAGGGGGCCGATGGGGCTCTCCACGGTGTGTGCGTAGGCGTTCATTGCGGGTCTCCCAGGGTGCTCCAGAGGTGACAGGTGGCCAGGCTGCGATACGGCGCGAACGGCTCCATGAGCTCGCGCGTCTCCGCCGGGCCGGGACGATGGTCGAGGGTGAAGAAACGCTGCAGCGCCGCGGTGAGCCCCGCGTCGCCGATGGGGATGCAGTCGGCGAAGCCGGCGCCGCGCATCAGGAAGTAGTTCACGGACCAGGGGCCCAGTCCGCGCACGTCCAGCATCCGCCGCTCGATGACGGTCGCCATCTCGCGCTCGCCGTCGATGCGCAGCTCGCCGGAGGCGATCAGCCGCGCCGTGTCGATCACGTACTCCGCCTTGCGGCGCGAGAACTGCCGGCTCGTCAGCTCCGCGTAGTCCAGCGCGGCGACGGCGTCCGGCGTGGGATGCGCGCGCAGCCCGTCCCCCGCCGGCTCGCCCGCGAGCTCGGCGACGGCGGTTCGCAGCGCGTACGCGAACGCCAGGTTCACCTGCTGGCCCACGATGGCCCAGAGCAGGCATTCCCACGGCGCCGCCGTCAGCGGGATGCGGAGCCCGCGCCGGCCCTCGATCAGCCGTGCGAGGTCCTCCCGCCGCTCCACCTGCCGCTCGAAGGAGGCGGGGTCGCTCGCCAGGTTCAGCATGCGCACCGCCGCGGCGTGCGCCTCCCGCATCGACTCCGCAGACAGCGGGCGGTCCGCATCCACCTGGCACACCGCCGCGTCGGCCTCGAAGCGCATCCGCAGCACCGCCGGTCCGTCCGCCAGCATCAACCCCTTCGCCAGCTCGTCGCCGCGGACCCGCTCCAGGATGCTGGCGGGATCGCGCCCCAGGTAGCGCAGCACGCCGTCCGCGCGAAAGCCGTCCGGCAGCGCGACGATGAACTCCGTGCCGCTGCCCAGCGCGCGGTATTCGCCGGGGGTGAGGCCGGTCAGGCGGCGGAAGTTGAGGTGGAAGGCGGACAGGCTCTCGTACCCCGCCCCGTACGCCGCCTCCGTCACCGATGCGCCACCGGCGAGCACGCGCGACGCCGCGGCCACCCGCTCGCGCGCCAGGAACGATGCGGGCGTGGCGTGAAAGTGCCGGCGGAAGAGCGCGTTCAGCTTGGTGGTGCCGATGCCGGAAGTGGCGACCAGCGCCGCCGCGTCGGCGAACGCCGCGGGATCGCGGCGCACGTCGGCGACCAGCGTCTCCAGCAGGTGCAGGTCGGGGTCGTACCGCTGGTAGAAGTGGTCCGGCCGGCAGCGGCGGCAGGGGCGCAGCCCGGCGGAGCGCGCCTCGTCTTCCGAGCCGAAGAAGCGGACGTTCTCCGGGAGCGGCTTGCGCGCCGTGCACGAGGGGAGGCAGTAGATGCCCGTCGTCAGCACGCCGGTGAGGAAGCGTCCGTTGCTGGCCGCGTCGCGAGCGTAGAACCGCTCGAGCATCGATTCGCGAGTCATCATGATCATGGCCCCAATCTACGCACCCGCCGCCCCTCCGTCGTCCTGATCTCTTCGCTGGAATTTGGCAGACCCACCGCGTTGCGGAAACGGCGGCGGATGGGATGTTTCGTGGCGTTCACTCCGGGCGCTTGCCGCACGGCCGGGGCCCCTCCCCCGGCCCCTCCCCGCACAAACTGCCGTGCGGAGAGGGGAGAACAACCCACCACTCTTCATGAGGCCCGATGACGCAACGGCCGATCAGGCGAATTCGAGCGCCGATCCTGGCAGGCGCGAAGGAACACCGGCAGGATCCCACATCGGCGGAAGCGGTGCTGTGGTCGGCTCTCCGCCGGCAGCAACTGGGCGGACTTCCTTTCCGGCGTCAGCACCCCGTCGGCAGGTTCATCCTGGACTTCTATTGTCCGCGCAAGAAACTGTGCGTTGAGCTGGACGGCTCCAGCCATGACGGGCGCGAGGCAGACGATCAGGCGCGCACCGACGCACTCGCGCTATTGAAGATCCACGTCGTGCGCTTCCGAAACGACGAGGTGCTGCAGGATCTTCCGTCCGTCCTGCGTCGCATCGAAGAAGTCGTCTCGCAGTGCAGTTCTCCCCCTCTCCGCACGTAGTTTGTGCGGGGAGGGGGCCGGGGGGAGGGGCCCCTACCGCCGCAGCCCCCGCCCCGGCCGCGCACCCGTCACTGCCCCGTCGCGCAGCACGGGGACGCCGTTCACGATCACGTGCACGATCCCCACGCTGGTCTGCACCGGCTGGTCGAAGGTGGCGCGGTCGCAGACGGTGCTCGGGTCGAAGATGGTGAAGTCCGCGAACATCCCCTCCTTCACCACGCCGCGGTTGTCCAGCCCCACCCGCGCGGCGGGGAG
>DASTNU010000029.1:0-9348 GCA_035720605.1 Longimicrobium sp.
CGATTCGCTGCGCGTGGTCCTGGCCACGGCGGGGAACCGCAAGACCATCGTGGTCTCGCACCACCCCATCGTTTCCGGGGGGCAGCACGGCGGCTACTTCGACTGGCCCACCTACCTCTTTCCCTTTCACCCCTGGGCGCGCATCGCGGGGCTGTTCGCGCGGCAGGACGTGACGGGGCGCGAGTACCGGCACATGTCCACGCAGCTGCGCCGGGCCTTCGTGGTGGACACCCCCACCGTCTACGCGGCCGGGCACGAGCACAACCTGCAGGTGTTCCGCCGCGAGCCAGCCCGCTACCTGCTGATCAGCGGCGGGGGGATCTACGGCCACACCACGCCGTCGCGCCGCATCACCGGCACCCGCTACGTGCGCGAGGCCAGCGGCTACATGCGCATCACCTTCCTGGCGGACGGGCGGGCGCGGCTGGGGGTGATGGTGGTGGACGCGGAGGGGAACGCCACCGAGGACTTCTCCATGTGGATCGCCGCGGACGCCGTCGTGCCCGCCGTCCCCGTGGACAGCGCCGCCTCCGCCGCCTCCGGGTCCGGCGGATGAGGCGGACCGCGCTCCTCCTCGCCTTGCTCCTCGCGCCCGCCGCCGCGCCCGCCGCGGCGCAGCCCCCGGCGGATTCCGCCCGCGTGGTCGCCGGGCCGGAGTACCGCGCGGGGGCGCTCAAGCGCGCGCTGCTGGGCCGGTCCTACCGTCCCCTGTGGACGGCGGCGGTCTCCGTCCCCGTGCTGGACCTGGGCACCTTCGCGGGCGGGCTGACCCCCACCGAGACGGGCGGGGGGAACCAGACCCTTTCGCTGCGCTTTCGCGGCGCGGACGGAAGGGAGTACGCCTTCCGCTCCGTCAACAAGGACCCGGGACGCGAGTCCGGCGGGGTGCCCGGGCCGGGAAAGGCGCTGCTGCGTGACCAGGTGAGCTCGCAGAACCCGGCGGGGGCGCTGGTGGCGGGCCGGCTGATGGACGCCGCCGGCGTGCTGCACGTGGACCCCCTGCTCTTCGTGATGCCCGACGACCCGCGGCTGGGCGAGTTCCGCCGGCAGTTCGCGGGGATGCTGGGGCAGCTGGAGGAGCGCCCGGGAGACGGGTTCGCCGGCGCCGCGGCGGTGGAGGACACCGACGAGATGCTGGCCGCGCTGCGGGCCGGGCCGGGGGACCGCGCGGTGGCGGAGGAGTACCTCACCGCCCGGCTGATGGACGTGCTGCTGGGCGACTGGGACCGGCACGCGGACCAGCTGGTGTGGGCGCGCTACGATCGCGGCGGGGTGCGCTGGTGGCGCCCCGTGCCCCGCGACCGCGACTACGTGTTCGTGGACTACGACGGGGTGCTGCTGGACCTGGCGCGCTCCTTCCTGCCGCGGGCGGCGCGCTACCGTCCCGATTACGGCGATCTCTACGGCCTCCTGCACCAGGCGCGCTTCCTGGACCGCTGGCTGCTGGGCGGGCTCGATCGCGCCACCTGGGACTCCGCCGCCGCCGCCCTGCGCGCCCGGCTGACCGACGCGCTGATCGACGACGCGGTGGGAAGGATGCCGGCGGAGTACCGGGCGCTGGAGGGGGCGCACCTGGCCGCCGTCCTCCGCGCCCGCCGCGACCGCCTGCCGGCGATGGCGGCGGCGTACTACGCGACCATGGCGCGCGAGCCGGAGGCGCACGGCACCGACGCCGCCGACTTCGCCGTGGTGGAGCGGACGGGCGACTCCGTCGAGGTGCGCCTCCACGTGGGAGGGACGGAGGCGGGCGAGCCCTGGTTCCGCCGCCGCTTCGTGGCCGGCGAGACGCGCGAGGTGCGCGTCTACCTGCACGGCGGCGACGACCGGGCGGAGGTGCGCGGTGCGGGCGGCATGCTGGTCCGCGTGATCGGCGGCGAGGGCGGCGACCGGCTGGAGGACCGCGGGGGCGGCGCCCGGACGGCGTTCTACGACCACCAGGGCGACGACGTCTTGGTCCGCGCCGCGGGAACGATCGTCGACACCCGGCCGTTCGAGCGGGCGGACAGCGTGCCGGTGGGGACGGGCGTCATCAACCCCTCGCGCGACTGGGGCGCCAGCGGCGGCGCGCTGACGCCCTTCGCATCCATCCGCCCCTTCGCCGACCTGGTCGTGGGGGTGGGGCCGTCGCACACGCGCTACGGATTTCGCCGCGAGCCGTACGCCACGCGCTGGTACGTGCGCGCGCTGTGGGCGCCGCTCTACACCCGCTTCGGCGCGGAGGCGCGGTACACGCGGCGGTGGACGGGGAACAGCGGATCGTACGGCTACCTCTTCGGGCGCGCCTCGGAGCTGGAGGGCGTCTACTTCACCGGCTACGGGAGCGCGACGGGCGACTCGGAGGGGCTGCGGCACTACATCCTCTTCGAGCGGCAGGCGCTGCTGGAGCCGGGCGTGGTGATCGACCGCGGCGGCGGGATGACGCTGAGCCTGGCCGGCGTCATCCGCTACACGGACCCGGAGGTGGAGCCGGGGACCCCCGCCGCGTCGTCCACCGCCCTGGGCACCGGGGCGTACGCGACGGCGGGCGCGCGGGCGGGCGCGGCGTGGGTGCGCGTGGACAGCGTCGCCTTTCCGCGGCGGGGGTGGACGCTGGCGGCGGAGGGGAGCGCCTTTCCCTTCCTCGCCGAGTCCGCGGGGGACGGGGACCGCGACGGCGCCTTCTGGCGCGCCGGGGCGCGGGGGACGGCGTACCTCCCCCTCGGCCGCCCGGTGCTGGCGCTGCGCGCGGGCGGGGAGAAGGTGTGGGGCGACTTTCCCATCCAGTACGCGGCGCTCCTGGGCGGCTCGCCCACGCTGCGCGGCTACTCGTACCAGCGCTTCGCGGGGGACGCCTCCGCCTTTGCCGGCGCGGAGCTGCGGGTGCCGGTGACGGGGAGCATCGGCGCGCTGGCGCTGGCGGACGCGGGGCGGGTGTGGTACCGGGGACAGTCCGCCGGGGGATGGCACACGGCGGTGGGCGCCGGCGCCTTCGTGGCCGCCGGTGGGCGCGCGCTCAGCGCCTTCTTCGCGTACGGCGAGCGCGGCATCCTGTACCTGCGCCTGGGCCTTCCCTTCTGACCTCCCGCCCCATGCGGCACCCGGACCCCGATCCACCCCCCGGCCCGCCGGAAACGCGCACCGCGGTGGTGCGGCTGGATCCCGGCGCCCCCGGCGTGCTGGACGCGGTGGCCACCGGGCCGGCGCCGGAGGGGTACCGCGCGGGCCCGCCCATCACGCAGGTGTTCCGCGACGTCTACCACGACACCGGGGAGGGCGACCTGGAGCAGCGGGGCGCCTGGGCCCTGGTGCGCCACCACGCGGACGGCACGCGCACCTTCGCCGTGCGCACCGGCGCGGCGGCGGAGGGCGGTTCCGTCGTCGCGGTGGAGCTGCCGCCGGGAGAGCACGACGCGCTCAGCGGCGGATCCGAGCCCGCGCGGGTGCTGCTGGCGATGGTGGACCCGGATCGCCTGGTGCCGCGGCTGGAGCTGGAGACGCACCGCGTGGTCCGCTCCATCCAGGCGCTGGAGGGGGACGCGGGGGAGATCGCCTGCGACACCGTCACCGTGCGCCAGGGCGGGCTGTGGGCGCGCATCGAGGAGATCGAGCTGCGGCTGCCGGAGGGCGCGGACGCCGAGCACCCCATCCCCGCGGCGCTGCGGCGCCAGCACGGGATGCGGCGCGTCACCGAGGACCGGGTGGAGCGCGCGCGGCTGGCGCTGCGGGAGCGGGAGCTGGACCTGCTGGAAGAGGCGGTGCGCGCCGCGCGCCGCGTGGCCGTGGTGGTGGTGGAGGACGGGCGCATCGCGCTGCGGCGCGAGCGCGCGGCGCTGCGCGTTCCCGCCGGCGAGGGCGCGGGCGAGGAGGCGTGCCGGCGCGTGCTGCGCGAGTGCTTCGGCAACGACGGGGCCCGGGTGCGGCTGCTGGGGATGGGCGCGGGGCCGGCGGAGCGCGCGGCGGTGGAGGTGTGGCTGGCGGAGGGGGTGCACGAGCAGGCGGAGGACGCGCGCTGCCAGGTCGTGCGCCTTCCGCTGGACGAGGTGCTGCACGCCGTCGGCTCCCCCGCGCTGCGCGACCGCGAGACGCTGGCGGCGCTGCACGTGGTCGCCCGGGCGGAGCTGCCGGAGCGCCTCCGCGGCGAGGGCGCGGACGAGGAAGAGGCGGCCGCGCGCGCCACCCTGGCCAGCGCCCCGGAGCCGGAGGCGGGGGACGACGCGGAGCTGCCGCGCGGGTCGCTGCTGAACATGGAGCTCAGCGTCCTGGCGTTCAACCGAAGGGTGCTGGGGCTGGCGGAAGACGAGCGGGTGCCGCTGCTGGAGCGGCTGCGCTTCCTGGCCATCTTCGGCGCCAACACCGACGAGTTCTTCCGCGTGCGCGTGGCCGGCTTCAAGCAGCAGGTGGCCGTGGGGAGCGCCAAGGCCACCATCGACGGGGTGACGCCGCAGGAGCAGCTGGACGCCATCGGGGTGCGGGCGCGGCGGCTGCTGGACGGCGCCTACCGGCTGCTCTCCGGCTCGCTGCTGCCGGCGCTGGGGGAGTACGGCTACCGGGTGGTGGGGCTGGACGGGCTGAACCGGGAGGGGACGGAGCTGGTCCGCGGCTACTGGGCGCGCGAGGTGCACCCGCTGCTCATGCCGCTCACCGCCGGGCCGGGCCACCCCTTTCCCCACATCCGCAACCTGCGCCCCGCGCTGGCCGCCCTGGTGCGCGACCCGCAGACGGGGGAGCGGCGGCTGGGGATGGTGGAGCTGCCGGACGGCCTTCCCCGCTTCGTCCGCCTGCCGGAGAGCCGCCGCTTCCTGCCGCTGGAGGAGGTCATCCGCGGCTTCTTCCACGCGCTCTATCCCGGGATGGAGGTCGACACCCCCTGCACCTTCCGCGTGACCCGCAGCGCGGAGCTGCACGTGGACCGGGCGCGGGTGGAGGACCTGCTGCACGCGGTGGAGGACCAGGTGCGCAAGCGCCGCTTTCGCCCCGTGGTGCGGCTGGAGGTGGAGCGGGCGATGCCCCACGCGGTGCGGCAGATGCTGCTGCGCGAGCTGCAGTACGAGGTCCCCGAGCGCGTGGCCGCGCTGGGCGAGGGCGACGTGTACGTGGTGGACGGGCTGATCGACCTGCGGGGGCTGCGGGAGCTGGCGGACGTGGAGGCGCCGCCGGAGCTGCACTATCCCCCCGCGCCGCCCCCGCGCGAGCCGCTGGACCCCGCGCGCCCGGTGCTCGACATCCTGCGCGAGGGGCCGGTGCTGGTCTCCTTCCCCGAGGACTCGTTCGAGGGGACGGTGGAGCGCTTCGTCATCGAGGCGGCGGAGGACCCGGAGGTCCTTTCCATCAAGCTCGCGCTCTACCGGACGAACGCGCGCTCGCGCATCGTGGAGGCGCTGTCGCGCGCGGCCGCGGCGGGAAAGCAGGTGGTGGCGCTGGTGGAATTGACGGCGCGCTTCGACGAGCTGAGCAACATCCAGTGGGCGCGCCACCTGCGCTCGTTCGGCATCCACGTCATCTACGGGATGCCGGGGCTCAAGGTGCACGCCAAGATCGCGCTCATCGTGCGCCGCGAGGCGGCGGGGATCCGGCGCTACGGCTACATCGGCACGGGAAACCTGAACGCCAGCACCGCCGCCTTCTACACGGACCTGGGGCTGATGACGGCGGACCCCGAGCTGGGGGTGGAGCTGAACGAAGTCTTCAACACCCTTACCGGCGGCGCGGGGCGGGACGACTACCGCAAGCTGCTGGTGGCGCCGTACACCATGCGCCAGCGCTTCGTGGAGATGATCGACCGCGAGGCGGAGCACGCGCGCGCCGGCCGCGAGGCGGGGATCGCCGCCAAGTTCAACGGGCTGGCGGACCGCGAGGTGATCGCCGCACTGTACCGGGCGTCGCGCGCGGGGGTGCGCACGGAGCTGCTGGTGCGCGGCATCTGCGCGCTGCGGCCGGGGGTGGCGGGGCTGTCGGAGAACGTCCGCGTCTACAGCGCGCTGGGGCGCCACCTGGAGCACTCCCGCATCTTCCGCTTCGCCAACGCGGGCGATCCGGAGTACTACATCGGGTCCGGCGACTGGAGGACGCGGAACCTGCGCCGCCGCGTGGAGGTGGCCGCGCCCATCGTGGACCCCGGGCACCGCGCCCGGCTGGACGCCATCCTCATGGAGGACCTGTCGCGCCCGGACCTGTGGGAGCTGGGCGCGGACGGCACCTACTACCAGCGCCCCCAGCCGGCCCCGCGCGACCCCGCGGCCGACGACGCGGACGCGGACCGGCGCCCGATCGTGATCCCCGACACCTGACCTGCGTGAGACGGATGCGCTTTCTCTGGACGATGCGGGCCGCGGTTCTATGCGCGGCCCTCGTGCTGCTGGCCGCGTGCGGCGCGCGGGCGGAGGACCCGGACGCGGACGGGGGCGATACGGCGTCGCGCGCGGACGCGGGTGCCGCGCAGACCTGCCGCATCACCCGGCCGGCGGTCTCGCTCCCGCCGGAGCTGAACGAGACCAGCGGCGCCGCGCTGGACCCGCGCACGCCGGGGCTGTTCTGGACCCACGGCGACTCCGGCGGAGAGCCGGCGGTCTACGCCATCGCGGCCAACGGGCAGCTCGCGGGACGGGTGGTGCTGACGGGGGCGCGCAACCGCGACTGGGAAGACATGGCCATCGGCCCCTGCGGCGGCGGGCAGTGCGTGTACGCGGCCGACATCGGCAACAACGGCGGGCGCGGCCGGGCGCTGGTGCTGTACCGCGCCCCGCTTCCCGCGGCGGCGGACGCCGCCACGGCCCCGGCCGAGGTGTTCCGCGCGCAGTTTCCCGGCGGCGCCGGCCGCGACGCGGAGGCCGTGTTCGTGACGGCGGAGGGGGAGGTGTACGTGATCAACAAGGGGCAGCGCCACCCGATCGAGCTGTGGCACTGGCCCGCGCCGCTGCAGCCCGGCCCGGTGGACCTGGTGCGCGTGCGCCAGCTGGCCGCGCGCCCCCGGCAGCCGGGCGACGCGGTGACCGGCGCCGGCGCCTCGGAAGACGGGCGGTGGGTGGCGGTGCGCACCTACGCCCGCCTGGCCGTCTACCGGACGGCGGACCTGCTGGGGGGCGGCGGCCCCGCGTTCAGCATGGAGCTGGCGCCGCTGGGAGAGCCCTTTGGCGAGGCCGTGGCCATGCGCGCCGACGGCACGGTGCTGCTCACCAGCGAGTCCGGCGGCAGCGGGCTGCCGGGACGGGCGGTGTGGCTGCAGTGTCCGCTGCCTGTGGATAGTGCGTGAGTGCGTTAGTGCGTGAGTGCGAAAGTGCGAAAGTGCCGGCTCCGCGCCTGATGCTGATACCAGATCCGAGAAAAGAAAGAACCTCACGCAGAGTCAGCAGAGTGAGCAGAGTTTGGTTCTGTGCAAGGGACAAACTCTGCTTCCTCTGCTGACTCTGCGTGAGGCATTCTTTTTCAGGACTTTGGTATGAGCGGGTGAACCCGCCGCTGCGGACGCCATCTATTTGTACTGCCTGAGCTTGCGCGACGCCGCCCCCGGACCGGGGCGGCGTCGCCTTCGTTTGCCTGGGTCCGCGCAAGCCGCTGGGGCGGGGCGGGTTAGCCGCTGAGTCGCGATTGGGCACGGACTCTGCATTCCCCGCGGCCAGAAGGCGGCCCGTCCGTCCAGGGGCCGAGTTCCGTGACCAGACGCTGCGAGGAAGCAATGAGCATTCTGTGGATGATCATCATCGGCCTGATCGCCGGCGCGCTCGCCAAGCTCATCATGCCGGGGCGCGATCCGGGCGGCATCATCGTCACCATCCTGCTGGGCATCGCGGGCTCCATCGTGGGCGGGATGCTCTTCGGCGGGTCCGACAACCAGGTGGGCCTCATCGGCTCCATCGTGGGCGCGCTGATCCTGCTGGCCCTGTACCGCCTGGTGATCGGCCGCCGCCGCACCACGCTCTGACCTTCATCCTGTAACCGGTGCGGAGGCGCGTGATGGCGGCTACCCAGCTGAAGGAACTGCTCACCCACGAGCTGCGGGACCTGCTTTTCGCGGAGCAGCTGATCCTCAAGATGCTCGGCACGCTCACGAAGGAAGTGAGCAACCCGGAGATGCTGAGCCGGGTGCAGGAGCACATCGGCGAGACGGAGGAGCAGATCCAGCGGCTCCGGCGCGCCTTCGCGAGCATCGGCGAAAAGCCGAAGGCCGAAACGTGCGAGGCCGCGGTGGGCCTCAAGGCCGAGCACGACTCGTTCAAGAAGGACGAGAAGCCTTCGAAGCAGCTCATGGAAGCCTTCGACCTGGGCAACGGCCTGCGGGTGGAGCACTACGAGATCGCGGGCTACCGCTCCGCCATCGCGGTGGCCACGGCCATCGGGGCGCGCGAGGCGGTGGCGCTCCTTTCCGAGAGCCTGCGCGAGGAAGAGGCGATGGCCTCGTTCCTGGAGCGCAACGCCGTAAGGGCGCTCAAGAAGCTCTCGGCGGGGCTGGACCCGGCGGCCGGCGTGGCCGAGGTGCGGCTCACCGCGGACGGCGCCGGCCGTTCGCGCGGGGGATCCTCCCGAAAGAGCGGTGGCTCGTCGAAGTCCGGCAGGTCGGGCTCGTCCGCCAGCCGTTCCAGCGGCAGAAGCGGCGGCAGCCGCAGCACGGCGGAAGCGAGCTCCGGCGGCCGTTCGTCGAGCAGCAGGTCGTCTGGTGGGAGCAAGTCGTCGGGTGGCAGCTCCAGCGCCGCGGGCAGGTCCGGCGGCAGCCGGACCGCCAGCCGGTCGGGCGGATCGTCCAGGGCGGGTTCGTCGAAGTCCAGCTCGTCGTCGAAGTCCGGCGGCGGCTCGGGCTCCGGTAGCAGGGCGCGCTCGTCGCGGTCCAAGAGCGGCTCCAGCTCCTGATCCGCCCCGCGGCCGGCATCCCAGGCCCCTTCCCGCACCGCCGGGGAGGGGCCTGGGTGTGTCCTCCGCCTGGACGAACCGGCGGCAGGCGATAGAATTGCGCGGTCTCCGCGGGGAGCGCGCTCTTCCGCGATCTCAATTCGACCGTGGACCGGGAACGACGAGATGTCCCGTCACATCGCCATGCGATGCGCGTGCGGCCAGATGGATTTCGATGCGTCGGCCTCGTTCACCGCCGTGGTGTGGGACGACGTGCTCGGCTGCCTGCGGGAGTGGGGGATCGAAAGGCCGTGGTACCCTTCGTTCGGGCCGCTGGAGGTGGATGGCGACGAGCTTCACGGGTGGTGGAGCAGCGCGCGCGCAGCGATGGATGCCGTCGACCTTCCCACGCTTCACCAGGTATGGGAGGAGGTGACGGGCACCAGCGGCCGGCCCCTGCAGCACAGCGCCGCGGCCTACTTCGTCTGGCGCGGCCGGACGTACATGACCGAGGCCGTCTGGGACCGGCTGACCGCACGCCCCCTGCCG
>DASTNU010000030.1:0-5288 GCA_035720605.1 Longimicrobium sp.
TGTAACTTCAGCACGCAGGGTACTTTGGCGCCGACCGAAGGATCTTGCCGGCAGAACCATGGGGGCTGAATCTCTGCCGCCGGTCCTGCCCCTCGCCGGCGGAGAGAAGATCCTTCGGTCGCGCGCAAGCGGTTGCGTTACTTCAGGTTACTCGTGTGCGCTCCCTCGGGAGGACAACGCTGCCTCGCAATCTCTGGGCTTAGCAACACCCTCTCCGCCTCGGACAGGTGCCTGTTCGGATCCGATGCAACGGTAACGACCGGGCACCGGCGCCTTACCTTCAGAGAGTGTCGGCATTAATTTGGTGGCGCTCCCCGCGCCCCACGTGCCGCGAAAACGCCGGGCGCCGGCTGTTTTCCCGTTCCCCGCGGTCCTTGAAACCTCGGCCGCGGGCGTGCGTAGTGCGCCGCGCGGCCCCACGGCCGCACCTCTGCAGGACCCAAGCTAACGATCCGGAAATCGACGATGTCGACCCAACGCCTTGCCCGCGCCTCGGGCCTTTTGCTGCTGGCGGCGCTCGCCGCGGCTCCCCTCCATGCCCAGCAGGCCGCGCCGCCGCCCGCCGGCCCCGGGCTCACCGTGGAGCAGGCCGTCGCCGCGGCGCGCGAGAACAACCCCGACATGCTGGCGCAGCGCAACGACGCCGTCGCCTCGCGCGCCGCGGTCCGCGCGGCGCGCGCCGACTTCCTTCCCTCCGCCAACGCCAGCGCCGGCTTCGGCTACATCGCCCCGGGCGTGCAGCGCTTCGGCAGCGAGGTGTTCGGCGAGCGGCCGGCCTACTACACCTCCGACTGGAACCTCTCGCTGGGCTACGACCTGAGCGGTGCCAAGCTGCTGCAGCCCCGCATCGCCCGCGCGGAGCAGGCGGCCACGGAAAGCCGCATCCTCGGCTACGAGGCCGACCTGGTGATGCAGGTGGAGCAGCAGTACCTCACCGCCCTGCAGGCGCTGGAGCAGGCCACGCAGGCCCAGCGCGAGGTGGACCGCACCCGCGAGCACGAGCGGCTGGCCAACGCCCGCCTGGAGGTGGGCTCGGGAACCCCGCTGGACGTCCGCCGCGCCCAGGTGGAGCGCGGGCGGGCGGAGGTGGCGCTGGTGCAGCAGCAGAACACGTACGAGACGGAGCTGCTGCGGCTGGGGATGCTGATGGGGGTGAGCCTTCCCGCGGGGACGCAGCTCACCACCCGCTTCGAGCTCTTCGAGCCGCGCTGGACGGCGGACGCGCTGGTGGCGATGGCGCTGGAGAACAACCCCGGGCTGCTGGCCGCCCGCGCCACCAGCGGCGCCGCGTTCACGCAGGTGCGCGCCGCCCGCAGCGCCTACCTCCCCACCCTCAGCTTCCAGGTGGGGCTCGCCGGCTCGGTGTACAGCGCGGGGAACATCGACCCGCTGGTGCAGCAGCAGCTGGGCGGGCTGGAGGGGGCGTTCTCCTCGTGCACCGAGGGCAACGCCATCCGCGCCGCCGTGGGCCTGTCCACCACGGACTGCTCGCCCTTCGACGTGAGCGACCCCGCCGTGCAGCAGGCCGTGCGCCGGCAGGTAGAGGCGGGGAACCCCAGCTTTCCCTTCGGCTACGAGCGCCAGCCGCTGCGGGCCAGCATGAGCATCTCGCTCCCCCTCTTCGACGGGCTGCAGCGCGAGCGCCGCATCGAGGAGGCGCGGGTGCAGGCCGGCGACGCGGAGCTGGCCATCCGCGCCGAGGAGCAGCGCCTGAACCGCGACGTGCGCACGGCGCTGCTGAACGTGCAGACCGCCTATCGCACGGCGCAGCTGCAGCGCGAGGTGGCGGGGAACGCCGCCGAGGAGCTGCGGATGGCGCGCGAGCGCTTTCGCCTGGGCGCTGCCAACTCGCTGGAGGTGGTGGACGCGCAGACGCGCCTGGCAGAGGCGGAGCGCGCCGTGATCGACGCCGTGTACACGTACCACAAGTCGCTGGCCGCGCTGGAGGCGCTGGCCGGCCGCTCGCTCCGCTGACCCGCCCCGGACAGGACGATACAGCCATGTCGAAGAGAAAGAAGCTCGCCATCGTGGCGGGCGTGGTGCTGGGAGTCACCGTGCTGGGCGCGCTCACCCTGGGCGGCGGCGGCGAAGAGGGGGTGGAGGTGACCACCGAGGGGATCGGCCGGCGCACGCTGGTGCAGGTGGTGACGGCCAGCGGCAAGATCGAGCCCAAGCGCAAGGTCGACATCTCCGCCGACATCAGCGGCCGCGTGGTGCAGGTGGCGGTGGAAGAGGGGCAGTGGGTGAACGCCGGCGACCTGCTGCTGCGCATCGACCCCACCCAGCTGGCCGCCGCCCTGCGCCGCGCCCAGGCCACGGTGCAGCAGAGCCAGGCGCGCGCCGCGCAGGCCCGCGCCCAGCTCACCAAGGCGCAGGCGGACCTGCGCCGCGCCGAGCAGCTGATGCAGACCAACGAGCTGGTGAGCGCGGCGGACGTGGAGAACGCCCGCACCCAGGCGCAGGTGGCCGAGCAGGAGCACCAGGCCGCCCTCTTCGCCGTGAGCCAGGCGCAGGCGGCGGTGTCCGAGACGCGCGACCAGCTCTCCAAGACCACGATCGCCGCCCCCATGAGCGGCCGGGTGACGCGGCTGAACATCGAGCAGGGCGAGACGGCGGTGGTGGGGACGATGAACAACCCCGGCTCCCTGCTGCTGACCATCGCCGACCTGTCGGTGATGGAGGCCAAGGTGGAGGTGGACGAGACCGACGTCCCCGGACTGACGGTGGGCGACAGCGCGGCGGTCAAGGTGGACGCCTTTCCGGGGCAGGAGTTTCCGGGACGGGTCACCCGCATCGGCAACAGCTCCATCCAGCTCGCCGGCGCCGGCCAGTCCGGCGAGCAGCAGTCGGTGGACTACGAGGTGGTGATCACGCTGGACAACCCGCCCGCCGAGCTGCGGCCGGACCTTTCCGCCACGGCCGAGATCGTCACCGAGACGCGGGCCAGCGCGCTGAGCGTGCCCATCCTCTCGCTCACCGTGCGCGACGGGGAGGGAAAGAAGTTCCGCGTGGAAGAGGGGAACGACGACGCGCCCAAGGCCGTCACCGCGCCCGACGAGGACGAGGAGGTGGAGGGCGTCTTCGTGGTGCGCGAGGGGAAGGCGGAGTGGGTGCCGGTGCGCATCGGCATCGCGGGCGACCGCTACTTCGAGGTGGTCTCGGGGCTGCGCGGGGGCGAGACGGTGGTGAGCGGCAGCTACAGCGCGGTGCGCGAGCTGGAGGACGGCGACGCCGTGCGCGTGCCGGCGGAGGACGAGAAGGGGAAGGAGAAGGGCGGCGGGCGCGCCGCGCGGAGGCGCGGATGAGCGCCGGCGACGTCCTGATCGAGACGCGCGGGCTGGAGAAGCACTACGACCTGGGCGCCGAGACGGTGCGCGCGCTGCGCGGGGTGGACCTGCGGATCGCCCGCAACGAGTACGTGGCCATCATGGGCCCCTCCGGCAGCGGCAAGTCCACGCTGATGAACCTCATCGGCTGCCTGGACACCCCCAGCGCCGGCGAGTACGTGCTGAACGGCCAGCGCGTGGCGGGGATGGGCGAGGACGAGCTGGCCCGCATCCGCAACCGCGAGATCGGCTTCGTCTTCCAGACCTTCAACCTGCTGCCGCGCTCCACGGCGCTGGAGAACGTGGAGCTTCCCCTGGTCTACGGCGGCGCGGGGCGGCGCGAGCGCCGCGAGCGCGCCGTGGAGGCGCTGCGCCACGTGGGGCTGGGCGACCGCATGGACCACCGCCCCAACCAGCTTTCCGGCGGCCAGCGCCAGCGCGTGGCCATCGCCCGGGCGCTGGTGACGCGCCCCAGCATCATCCTGGCCGACGAGCCCACGGGGAACCTGGACTCGCAGACGTCCGAGGAGATCATGGGCCTCTTCGCCCGCCTGCACGCGGAGGGGCAGACGGTGATCATGGTGACGCACGAGCCCGACATCGCGGTGCACGCCGCGCGGGTGGTGACGCTGCGCGACGGGCAGGTGCACGACGACCGGCGGCAGGAGCCGGTGGCGGCGGGGACGGCGTGGGGCACGCGCGTTCCCGCGGCGGCGGAGGCCTGACCATGGGCATCCGCGAGGCCGTCCGCATCGCCCTGGCCAACATCCGCGCCAACAAGCTGCGCGCCTTCTTCACCGTGCTGGGCACGGTGGTGGGCGTCACCTTCCTCATCGCGGTCATCACCCTGCTCAAGGGGATGGACGCGTACATGGAGGAGGAGTTCGCCGGCCGCCTGTTCGGCCACAACACGGTGCTGGTGCGGCGCATCCCGGAGCTGGAGGGGCCCAGCACGGAAGAGACCTGGCGCGAGTGGGAGCGCCGGCCGCGCTTTACCCAGGACGAGGCGCGCTGGCTGGAGGAGAACCTGCGCACGCCGGGGATCCTGTCCTACAGCTTCGACCAGGACGCGCACGTGAGCGACGGCCAGGGGCGCGAGCTGCGCGGGGTGAACGTGGTGGGCGCCTCCGCCAGCTTCTTTCGCGTCCGCGAGCTGGAGGTCACGGCCGGGCGCCCCTTCTCGCGCCAGGAGGTGGAGCGCGGGGTGCCGGTGATCGTGCTGGGGGTGGACGTGGCGAACGGGCTGTTCGAGGGGCGCAACCCCATCGGGCAGACGGTGCGGGTGGGCGGCTTTCCCTACCGCGTGATCGGGCTGCTGGAAGAGCAGGGGGAGCTCTTCGGCTTCTCGATGGACCGCATGGCCATCGCCCCGGTCACCTCGCGGGTGAACGGCGGCATCTTTCCCTGGGCGGGGACGGTGGAGGACATCTCCTACAAGGTGCCGCGGGCGGAGCTGATGCCGCAGGCCGAGTCGGAGATCATCGGCCTGGCCCGCACGCTGCGCCGCCTGCGCCCCCGCGAGGAGAACAACTTCTCGGTGGAGACGGCGGAGAACTCCATGGGCTTCTGGCAGCGCATCAGCGGCTTCATGATGATGGCGCTGCCGATGCTGGTGAGCGTGTCGCTCATCGTGGGCGCGGTGGTGATCATGAACATCATGCTGGTGTCGGTGACGGAGCGCACGCGCGAGATCGGCATCCGCAAGAGCCTGGGCGCGCGGCGGCGCGACATCCTGATGCAGTTCCTCATCGAGTCCAGCACCCTGGCCGGCTGCGGGGCGGTGGCGGGGATCGGGCTGGGGATCGGCCTGGCGCACCTGGTCTCCAGCATCTCGCCGCTCCCGGCGCGGGTGAGCACGGGGGCCATCGGGCTGGCGCTGCTGCTGGGGATCGGGGTGGGGCTGGCGGCGGGGGTGTACCCCGCGTGGCGCGCCAGCCGGCTGGACCCCATCGTGGCCCTGCG
>DASTNU010000031.1:0-7878 GCA_035720605.1 Longimicrobium sp.
GCGGACGGCGGGGCCGTACGCGGCGGCGAGCGTGACGGCGGCCAGGAGGGCCGCGACGGCGAGATAGGCGGCCGGATCGAACGGGTCCACGCCGTAGAAGCTTGCCTGGAGCAGCCGCGCGGTGCTCAGCGCGCCGATGCCGCCCAGGACGCCGCCGACCGCCGTGATCCGCATCCCTTCCCGCAGCACCTGCCGCAGGACGTCCCGCTCGCTGGCCCCCAGGGCCATGCGCACGCCGATCTCCCGCGTGCGGCGCGCCACGCCGAACGCCATCACCCCGTACAGCCCGCCGGCCGCGGCCGCGGTGGCCCCCGCCGCCAGCACCGCCAGCACGGCCGCGAACCAGCGCAGCGGCGCCCGGTGCCGGTCCAGCGTGGCCTGCATCGCCTCGCCGCGCGAGACGCGGGCGCCGGGCGCGGCGCCGGCGAGGGCGCGGCGGATGGCGGGCTCCCGCGCGGCACCGGTGGTCCGCACGGCGACGGCCAGGGTGCGCGGCGGGTGCCGCAGCGAGGAGAGGTAGACGGTCGGGGGCGGCGTGCCGGCGGTGCCGGGGCCGGCGGCGCGCGCGTCGTCCACCACGCCGACCACGGTGTACGGGTCGTCCCACCAGCCGCGGAAGACGACGCGCTGCCCCACCGGCTCCGCCCGCGGCAGCAGGGTGGCGGCGAAGACCCGGTTGATCAACACGGCCCGCCCGTCGTCCGCGCGCAGCTCGCGGCCGGCGAGCACGCGGATGCCCAGCGCGCGGAACCACCCCGGATGCACGGCCAGGTGCCGCGGCGTGCCCACCAGCTGCGGCGCGTACAGGTTCCCCCACACGCACCGGTCGCAGAGGGTGCGGACGCGGTCCTCCGGGCCCACCCCCAGCCACGCGCCCGCCGCCGCCGCGGCCGCGGAGCGCACGCCCGGGACGCGGCGGACGGCGTCGAGCATCGCCCCCTGCATCGCCGCGCGCGCCGGCTCGTCCGCGGCGGGGAGCCGGATCTGGAAGGCGAGGGTGTCGCGCGGGTCGAAGCCGGGGCCGCCGCCCGCGCGCGGAATGGAGCCGCGCACCAGGAGGATGGCGCCCGCCAGCAGCGTGGCCGAGGCGGCGAACTGCAGCACCGCCAGCGCCTTGCGCAGCAGCGTCTCGCCGGGGCCGGCGGTGGCGCGCCCGCCGACCGTCAGCGCCGCGTACAGGTTGCGGCGCGCCCCCGCCGCCGCCGGGATCGCCGCCGCCAGCAGCCCCAGTGTCGCGAGCGCCGCCGCGACGGCCGCCGCCCACGCCGCCGGGCGCATCGCGGTCGCGAGAATCCCCACATCCGCCGGCCACGCGCGGCGCGCCGCGGCGCCAGTCAGCGCGCCCAGCAGCACGCCCGCGCCGCCGCCGATCATCCCCAGCACCGCGCCCTCCCCGAGCGCCCGCGCCGCCAGCCGGGCGGGCGTGGCCCCCACCACCGCGCGCACCGACGTCTCGTGCCGGCGCGCGGAGGCACGCGCCAGCAGCAGCGTCGCCAGGTTCACCGCCGCCCCGGCGACGACCAGCAGCGCCATCCCCACCGCGATCCACGCCAGCGCGTCGATGGCGTCCGCGCGGATCGTCTCCGCCGCGCGCAGCTCGGCCGTCCATCCCCCGAGCCGGTCGAAGGGCGGCGGCGAAGGCGCGGGGCGGGGGTGCGGGAAGCGCCCGTGCCCCAGCGCCAGCACCGGCCCGCCCAGCGCCGCCCCCAGCGCCAGCGTGGCGACGAGCGCCGCACCCAGTCCCGGCGAGCGGCGCTGAGAGTGCGTGGCGGATGGGCGCGGGTCCGGCGGGGGCATCGATTGCAGGCGTGAGGTGGGATGGATCGTGATTCGAAGGGTTGGATGCCGGCCGGTGCGGGAATGATGGCGTACTGTCCGATCCGCAACAACAGATTGGCCTCACACGGAATCAACGGAGTTGGCGGAGTACGACATCGAGACCATTGCGCGATTTAATCAATCGATTAATTAATACTGTGAAGGATGCCCCGGGCTGCTGCCGATCGATCTCACCCGCACCAGTCCGCGCAGGCGGACTTCGTGACGTTGCAGCAGCGGTTTCCAACCGCCGGGCGAGAGGGCCGGCCTACAGCACGTTGAGATCGGGATGCCGGAGAACTCCAGCGAACGAGACGGCACTGCCGAGGCGATTCTCGACGCCGCCGAGCCGCTCTTCGCGGCGCAGGGCTTCGCGGCCACGACCATCAAGCAGATCGGCGCGGCGGCGGGGGTGAACCCGGCGCTGCTGTACTACTACTTCGGGTCCAAGGAGGATCTCTACCGCCAGCTCCTGAGCCGGCTCTTCGGCATCCTCGCGGCGCGGGGGGTGGAGCGCCTGGCCGGCGTGTCGTCGCCGGAGGAGGCGATCCGCGTGCTGCTGGCGGTGCAGTCGGAGACGATGCTGGAGCACCCGAGCCTGCCGCGCATCCTGGCGCGCGAGATGGCGGACCACGGCGCCGGGCACGCGCAGGAGGGGATCGCGCATCTCTCGGCGACCCTGTTCGCGCGGCTGCGGGCGCTCATCGAGGCGGGGCAGCGCGCGGGAACGCTGCGCGCGGACCTGGATCCGCGCTTCGCCGCCATCAGCACGGTGTCGCTCATCCCGTACTTCCACTTCGCCCGGCCCGCCGTCGCCATCCTGATGGGCGAACCGGGCGAGCCCACCCCCGGGCAGATGGAAGCCTACGCGCGCCACGCCGCGGAGTTCGCGCTGGCCGCGCTTGCGAAGGGAGCCGAACGATGAAACGGGCCCTGCTGGCTATTCCCTGTTCCCTGTTCCCGATTCCCCTGCTCTTCGGAGGCTGCGACCGCGACGCGCCTGCCCACGCCACCGGCACGCTGGAGATCGTCGAGGTCGACGTCTCGCCGATGCAGCCCGCGCGCATCGTGGAGATACGCGTGCGCGAGGGAGACGCGGTGCGCGCCGGGCAGGTGCTGGTGGTGCTGGAGCAGCCGGCGACCGAGGGCCAGGTGCCGCTGGGGGAGGCGCAGGTGTCGTCCGCGCGGGCGCGGCTTCGCGACCTGGAGGCGGGCGCGCGCGCGCCGGAGATCGAGCGGGCGGAGGCCGAGCTGCGCGTGCGCCAGGCGGAGGCGGAGCGCGCCGGGCGCGAGGCGGAGCGGCTGCGGGTGCTGCAGGAGGCCGGCGCCGTGAGCCGGCAGGTGCTGGACAACGCCCGCGCCGCCGCCACCCAGGCCGCCGCCCTGCGCGACGCCGCGCGCGAGAACCTGCGCCTGGTGCGGCAGGGTGCGCGGGCCGGTCAGGTGGAGGCGGCGCGCGCGGAGGTGGCCGGGGCGGAGGCCGCGCTGCAGTCCGCGCAGGAGACCGCGGGCGAGCTGACGCTGACGGCGCCGGTGGACGGCGTGGTGATGCTCCGCGCCGCCGAGGCCGGCGAGACCGTCGCGGCCGGGCAGCCGGTGCTCACCCTGGGCGATCCGCGGCGGCCGTGGACGCGCGTCTACGTGAGCCAGCGCGTCCTGCCGACGCTGCGCGTGGGGCAGACGGTCACGGCGCGGCTGGACGCCTTTCCCGACCGCGCCTTCCGCGGCCGCATCGCCGCGCTCAGCCCGCGGGCGGAGTTCACGCCGCGGGTGGCGCTGACGGAGGACGAGCGCGAGGACCTGCTCTTCGGGGTGCGGGTGGAGTTCGACGACGCGTCGGGGATGCTCAAGGCGGGGCTCCCGCTGACGGTGGAGCTCCGCCCCCGGGAGCCGCGGCGGTGAGCGCGCCCGCCGCATCGGCTGACCCGGCCGTCCGCACCGAGGCGCTGCGCAAGGTGTTCGGCGATCACGCGGCCGTGGACGGGCTGGACCTGGCCATCGCCCGCGGCGAGGTGTTCGGGCTGCTGGGGCCCAACGGCTCGGGAAAGACGACCACCATCCGCATGCTCTGCGGGCTGATGCAGCCCACCTCCGGCAGCGCGTCCGTGGTCGGCTACGACGTGGCGGCGGAGCCGGAGCAGGTGCGGCGCAACATCGGCTACATGAGCCAGAAGTTCGGCCTGTACGAGGACCTGACGGTGCGCGAGAACATCCGCTTCTACGCCGCCGTCTACGGGCTGATGGGCAGAGAGCGCGACCGGCGGGTGGACGAGCTGATGGACGGGCTGGAGCTGCATCCGCGGCGCGACCAGCTCACCGGCACGCTGAGCGGCGGATGGAAGCAGCGCGTGTCGCTGGCCTGCGCCACCGCGCACCGCCCGCGGATGCTCTTCCTGGACGAGCCCACCGCGGGGGTGGACCCCGCCGCCCGCCGCCGCTTCTGGGACATCATCCACCAGATGGCGCAGGGCGGAACGACGATCCTGGTGACCACGCACTACATGGACGAGGCGGAGCGCTGCGGGCGCATCGCCTTCCTCTCTCGCGGCCACCTGATCGCGCTGGGGACGGTGGACGAGATCACCGCGCAGTTCGCGCAGCCGAGCATAGAAGACGTGTTCATCGAGCTGCAGCGGCGGGACGAGGGGGTGACGGTATGAGTGCGAAAGTGCGGGAGCGCGAAACGGAACAGCGTCGCGCTTCGCGCGGACCCCTCACCCCCGGCCCCTCTCCCGCAAGCTGCGCGGGAGAGGGGAGACCCCTCCGCCACACCCCGGGTTGTCATTCCGAAGGAGCGCCGCGCGGAATCATCCGCCTTGCCGACGCCTGCGCGCGACCGAGGAATCTACCGTCGGAATCCTCGCGGCTTGTCGTCGTGCCTCTGGACCATCGGCCACAGTCCGCGCAGGCGGATTTCGCGCCTTTCCAGCGGCGAATTCATTCGCTCCAGGATGGTGCGCACCGGATGGGAGGCCGCCGATGAGCGCGCTCGACCGCATCCGGCGCTGGCCGCTGTGGCCCATGCTGTGGAAGGAGTTCGTGCAGATGAAGCGCGACCGCTTCACGCTCGCGCTCATGGTGGGAATGCCGGCCATCCAGCTCATCGTCTTCGGCTTCGCCATCCGCACCGAGGTGCGCAACCTTCCCACCGTGGTGCTGGACGAGTCGCGCACGTCGGAAAGCCGCGCGCTGGTGGCGGGGATGGAGCACACGGGCAACTTCCGCGTCGTCGGCACCGTCGCCGGGCGCGGGGAGCTGCAGGACCGCATTCGCCGCGGCCAGGCGCGCGCCGCCATCGTGGTGCCGCCGGACTACGCGCGCGACCTCAAGCGCGGCCGTGGCGCGCAGGCGCAGGTGATCGTGGACGCCGCCGACCCCATGGCTTCGTCGGCGGCGCTCTCCGGCGCGTCGCTGGCGGCGCAGGTGCGGGTGCTGGAGCTTGCCGGCGGGGCGGGGCGCACGCCGCCGCTGGAGGTGCGCGTGCGGCCGTGGTACAACCCGGCGCTGCGCAGCGAGGTGTACATCGTCCCCGGCCTCATCGGCGTGCTGCTGTCGCTCACCATGATCCTGGTCACCAGCCTGGCCGTCACCCGCGAGCGCGAGCGCGGCACGCTGGAGCAGCTCATCGTCACGCCCATCGACAAGACCAGCATGATGCTGGGCAAGATCGTCCCGTTCGTGCTCGTCGGCTACGTGCAGATGACGATCGTGCTCCTGCTGGGCAGCCTGCTCTTCCGCGTCCCCATCCGGGGCAGCCTGACGGTGCTGTACGCGCTGACGCTCCTCTTCGTCTTCGCCAACCTGGGGCTGGGCCTGTTCGTCAGCACCGTCGCGCGCACGCAGGCGCAGGCCATGCAGCTCAGCTTCATGCTGCTCCTTCCCAACATCCTCCTTTCCGGCTTCATGTTCCCCCGCGAGGCGATGCCGAAGGTGATGCAGGTGCTGAGCTCCGTGCTGCCGCTCACCTACTACCTGCGCGTGCTGCGGGGCGTGCTGCTCAAGGGCGTGGGCCTGCCGCACCTGTGGATGGAAGGCGCCATGCTGGCCCTGCTCGCCCTGCTGATCCTGGGGATGAGCGTCTTCCGCTTCTCCAAGACCATCGAGTAGAGAAAAACCATCCACACAGCAAAGGGCAGAGAAGCGGGGACAGCTCGAACCCTCTGCCGCCCTGCCCCTCCCGTGCGTGCCGTTCAGCTTGACGAGACCCTGGGGCACGGCGATATTCAACCTGGAGGTTGAATATGGAACTGGAATCGCAGTCCGGGCTGGACGCGACGCTGGTCGCGCTGGCCGATCCCACCCGCCGCGCCATCCTGCAGCGCCTGTCGCGGGGCGAGGCGCGCGTCACCGACCTGGCGCAGCCGTTCGCCATGTCGCTGAACGCCGTCTCCAAGCACATCCGCATGCTGGAGCGCGCGCGGCTGGTGCGGCGCCGGCGCGCGGGGCGGGAGCACCTGCTCTCCCTCCATCCCGCCCCGCTGGACGAGGCCGCCGCGTGGATCGACGCCCAGCGCCACGCCTGGACGGCCCGGCTGGACGCCCTCGACGCCCTGCTCCGGGACCAGGACCGCGCGGCCTCCGCATCCCCGGACGACGAAAGGACGATCCGATGACTGCGAAAGCCCCCGTTTCCGTACGCGTCACCCGCCGCTACGCCGCCTCCGCCGAGCGCGTGTTCGATGCCTGGCTGGACCCCGCCACGATCGGCCGGTGGATGTTCGGCCCCGCCGTCCGCGACGAGGAGGTGCTGCACCTGCGGGTGGACGCGCGGGTGGGCGGCGGCTTCTCCTTCCTCGTCCGCCGCGACGGGCAGCAGATCGACCACGTGGGCACCTATCGCGAGATCGACCGTCCGCGGCGCCTGGTCTTCAGCTGGGGCATCGAGGGCGAGTCGCGGGACGAGAGCCGGGTGGTGATCGAGATCGCGCCGCGGGAGTCCGGCTGCGAGCTCACCCTGACCCACGAGATGGATCCGAAGTGGGCGGAGTACGCCGCCCGCACCGAGGCGGGGTGGACGCGGATGCTGGAGGCGCTCGATCGCGCGCTCGGATAGCACGCGATCGGCGGGAAAGCAGAGGCGCGCGGCCCCGGGCGGGACCGCGCGCCTGTTCATGCCCGCGGCGTGCGCCTCAGGCGCAGACCGGGCAGTCGTGGGTGTTGGCGACGCCCTCGCGGCAGTTCTGCGTATCGGGGATGATGCCGCAGGTGTTGGGGCACGAGTAGCCGCAGGTATGGCCCATGACGGTGCGCTGGTTGCCCAGCACCGTGCCGCAGGCCTCGAGCTCCGTCGAAGTCTGGAAGGTGTCGACGCGCAGATCGTCCAGCTTCAGGGACAGCTTCTTCATCGTGATGCTCCGTGGGGGGAAATCGCCTGTTCCGTCAACAGCACGGCGGATACAGGTTGCCGGTTCGGCAGGGGGAAACGTATGAGGCCCGACGATGCTGACAAGCCCCGGGCGCCCATGTCCGCGAAGGCGGACGGCGTAGCGTCGTAGCCGCCACTTCGGTACCCCCGGGGGCCTGAATACCGAAAGCTGAAGAAGAATGGGTCTCAGCGGATCTGGTACGAGACAGCGAGGCCGCGCGCGGCGCGAATCGAAAAATCCCGCCGCTCCATGCCCTGGAAAAACCCGTCCGCCGGCACTTGACGGAGTGGGCGCCTGCTGATAGGTTTCGCGTCTTGCTTTCTGCCGGGAGAAGTGTATCCGTCGCGCCCGAGCCGTTTGCGGGCGCGATTGCACCGGCGGCAGAAAATCGGAAGCTGAGCGGGCACCGCCGCGATCGTGCAGCGGAGGCTCGCGGTTCGGCGTTCAGGCTGCTTGAGCCTGGACCGTGGGGGCACGGCCGGTCAGACGGCGGCTCCCCTTGCGTAAACCTCCGGATTGGACCGACAGACAGAACATGGCCAAGGCTAAGTTCGAGCGCAACAAGCCGCACGTGAACGTGGGCACCATCGGCCACGTGGACCACGGCAAGACCACGCTGACGGCCGCGATCACGCGGGTCCAGGCGGCGAAGGGTCTGGCGGACTTCATGTCGTTCGACAACATCGACAAGGCT
>DASTNU010000032.1:0-4414 GCA_035720605.1 Longimicrobium sp.
CAGCAAAGTGCGGCATTTCGGACTCAGGAATCCGGTTGGCTCTTCCGGAACATCAAGAAATTACATCGGTTTTCGCCTTCCTTGCGGATTCCTGTGTTGGCTCCGTGTGAGGCAAAATTCTCTTTGTCGATGGTTTTATGAGATGATCAGGTCTTCCCGCCTCCGCACGGCCGGAAGTATCCCACCATTGAGCTCCAGATACAGATCCTTCAGGTGCTTCCGGAGATCATCCATCGTACTGCCTTGGGTCCAGTAGTCGGGATAGTCGTCCAGATAGCCGATCCAGGCGCCGTCCTCTTCCCAGTAGATGATCTTTACTGATCGGCCTCCCGGTCCTGGGGTGAAGCTGGATTCACGATCCGCTAATCTGATGCACGGTTGTTGCGTTTGACAGGCGGCATGGTGCTTTGTATCATAAAGCGCCTGTGTGACGTACTCCCGATAGCTTGTGTAGGTGAAGATTGGACGAGTGCGGCTCAGGGCGGTAAATTGGACGCCGGCGCTGGCCAGGCGGGCGCGCCGTGAGACGAGCGGAACCGAGGTAGAGCCTTGTCGCTTCTGGATACGGTCAGGACCCCCGAGGACGTGCGCGCCCTTCCCGAGGCGCAGCTGCCGCAGCTGTGCGTGGACGTGCGCGACCGCATCATCGACGTGGTCTCGCAGCACAAGGGGGCGCACTTCGGCTCCAACCTGGGCACGGTGGAGCTCACCGTGGCGCTGCACCGCGTCTTCGACACCCCGCGCGACCAGCTCATCTGGGACGTGGGGCACCAGGCGTATCCCCACAAGATCCTCACCGGGCGCAACGAGCGGATGGAGAGCATCCGCAAGCGCCACGGCCTGAGCGGCTTTCTGCGCCGCGACGAGAGCGAGTGCGACGTCTTCGGGGCGGGGCACGCGGGGACGTCGATCTCCGCGGCCGTGGGCGTGGCCGCCGCGCGCGACATCAAGGGGCAGGACTTCGAGGTCATCGCCGTCATCGGCGACGGGAGCATGACCTGCGGGCTGCCGTACGAGGCGCTGAACAACGCCGGCCACACCGACCGCGACCTCATCGTCGTCCTGAACGACAACGAGATGTCCATCTCCCCCAACGTGGGGGCGCTGCACAAGTACCTGGGCATCCACAAGAAGCTCACCGACGTCCGCACCTCGCCGTTCTACAACCGGCTGCGCGACGAGATCAAGCGCTTCATCCACGCCGCGCCCAACCGGCTGGGCACCATCGGCGAGATGATGGAGCACTTCGCCGTGCGCGCCGACGACGCCATGAAGGGGATGTTCGTCCCCGGCATGCTCTTCGAGGAGCTGGGCTTTCGCTACGCGGGGCCGGTGGACGGCCACGACGTGAACGCGCTCGTCCGCACCTTCGAGGGCGTGAAGCAGATGAAGGGCCCCCGGCTGGTCCACGTGCTGACGACCAAGGGCAAGGGCTTCGCGCCGGCGGAGGCGGACCAGGTGAAGTGGCACGCGGCCGCGCTCTTCGACCGGGAGACGGGCGCGCCGCTCAAGAAGTCCGCCGGCGGGCTGCCGCGCTACCAGCAGGTGTTCGGCGAGGCGCTGACGGAGCTGGCGAAGGACGATCCGAACGTCGTCGCCATCACGGCGGCGATGGCGACGGGGACGGGGACGGACATCTTCGAGAAGGCGCACCCGGACCGCTTCTTCGACGTGGGCATCGCCGAGGGGCACGCGGTCACCTTCGCCGCCGGCCTGGCGACGCAGGGGGTCAAGCCGGTGGCCGCCATCTACAGCACCTTCCTGCAGCGCGCGTACGACAGCATCGTGCACGACGTGGCGCTGCAGGACCTGCCGGTGCGCTTCGTGATGGACCGCGCCGGCATCGCGGGCGACGACGGGCCCACGCACCACGGGGGAATCGACATCGCCTACATGCTGGCGGTGCCGGGGATGACCATCACCGCTCCGCGCGACGCGGACCAGCTGATCGGCCTGCTGAAGCTGGCGCTGGCGTGGGACCGCGGCCCGTTCTCCATCCGCATCCCCCGCGACGCCGTCCCCGCGCTGCCGCAGCCGGTCGCGGAGATCCCGGCGGTCGAGCACGGCACCTGGGAGACGCTGCGGCAGGGGAAGGACGTCGCCATCCTCGCCGTGGGGACGATGGTGCTTCCCGCGCTGGCGGCCGCGGAGGCGCTGCAGCGCGAAGGCGTCAGCGCGACGGTCGTCGACTGCCGCTTCGTCAAGCCGCTGGACGAGCGCACGCTGGAGCGCCTGTTCCCCGCGCACCGCTTCGTGCTGACGGTGGAGGAGGGGACGGAGGTGAACGGCTTTGGCGCCTTCGTGCGGCGGTACGTCGCGGACCGCTGGCCCGGCGTGGCGGGGGCGACGATGGGGATGCCGGACGGCTTCGTGGAGCACGGCGAGCGGGGCGAGCTGCTGGCGGAGCTGGGGCTGACGGCGGACGGGATCGCCGCGCGGGCCCGCGCGCTGCTGGGCCGGCCGCTGCGAAAGCTGGCCGAGACGGCGTGATGACCGAACCGCGCCGCGTGGGCGTCGTCGGCCATTCCAACTACGAGATTCTCCAGGAGACCCTCGCCCGCCTGCAGGCGTTCGCACGGCGGGAGGGGGTCTCGCTCTTCCTGGAACCCGGCCTGCGCGACCTGGTGGGCGACGGCGAGGCGCTGACGCCGGAGGTGTGCGGGGAGCTGGACCTGCTGGTGACGCTGGGCGGCGACGGGACGCTGCTGCGCGGGGCGCGGCTGGTGGCGGCGGAGGGGGTGCCGGTGCTGGGGATCAACCTGGGGCACCTGGGGTTCCTGACCAGCGCGCCGCCGGAGGAGATGGAGAGCGCGCTGGAGCGGTGGCGCGCCGGCGACTACGAGATGGACGAGCGGATGGCGCTGGCCGTCCACGCGGAGGACGGCGACGGCGCGCCGGGCAGGGTGCACGTGGCGCTGAACGACGCGGTGCTGCACAAGGGCGGCGCCGCGCGGGTGATCCGGCTGAGCGTGAGCGCCTGGCGAGACGTAGTGGGCAGCTACAGCGCGGACGGCATCATCCTCGCCACGCCGACCGGATCGACCGCCTACTCCCTTTCCGCCGGCGGCCCCATTGTCTCCCCGACGGTGGACTGCATCATCGCCACGCCCATCTGCCCGCACACCCTCGGAGTGCGCCCCCTGGTCCTTCCCGCGGACGAGACGGTCACGGTGGAGGTCCTGTCGCCCACGGAGGAGCTGATCCTGACCATCGACGGGCAGGAGCACGAGCGCCTGGTGCCCGGGCAGAAGGTGGTCGCCCGCCGCGCGCAGGAGCCGGTGCGCCTGGTGCGCTTTCCCGGCCAGACCTTCTTCAGCACCCTGCGCCGCAAGCTCCGCTGGGGCGACCTGGCAGAGCGGGAGTAGGACCTAGTCGCGCCGACTAGTATTAACCCGATCCGGAAGTCCTTATGCCGGCGTCTCCCGAGTTCGCCAGCTGGATCAATCCACTGTTGCGAGCACTCCAGGAACTCGGCGGTTCTGCACGCCCGAGAGAAGCGGTTGATTATGTCGCGAAGATCCAGGGCGTTCCCGACCATGTTCAGGACCGAACTACGCAGAGCGGGATTCCTCGATTTACCAATCAGGTACACTGGGCACGCTTCTATCTAGCGGAGCGGGGTTACATCGACCGCTCTCGCCGTGGAGTATGGAGCCTGACTGAGAAGGGGCGTTCCGCACCACCGTTCACCCCCGCCGAAATCAGCCGCCTCGTCGAAGGAGTTCGAGCCACCAGTGGCCGTGATGTACAACGGGTGGAGGCTGGGCCTCTTGTCCGACAGCGCCTCTCTCAACCCATTGCACCGAGCGAAGAACCAGCGCCTGAGGATGTGCAGGGAGATCATAGAACGCAGTTACTCGGCGTTCTCCGCTCGCTGCCACCTAGCGGATTCGAACGACTTTGCCAACGGTTGCTTCGGGAAGCGGGATTCGAGCAGGTAATCGTGACGGGTCGAAGCGGCGACGGTGGGATCGACGGGCACGGCGTGCTGGTGCTGAACGCATTCGTAAGTTTCCGGGTGCTCTTTCAATGCAAGCGATACGAAGGCAGCGTTGGTCCTGCTCAGGTCCGCGACTTTCGTGGAGCCATGCAGGGGCGAGCCGACAAAGGAATCATTCTGACTACCGGCACCTTTCACAACGGATGCACGCCGGGAGGCCACGCGGGACGGTGTTCCACCCATCGAACTTGTGGATAGCGAAAAGCTGGTGGCGTTATTTGAGCAACTTGAACTGGGGTTGGTGCCCCGCACGGCGTACGAACTCGATCCGGCGTTTTTCTCCGATTACCGTACGTAGAGCACGCGCACGCACTAAGCCTGTCATCACCCTCTTTCACCAACTTCAAACAGCCCACCCCTCGCTCCGATGCATCGCGTGCGTTAGACCGCGTCGACGGGTGATGCAGGCAAGAA
>DASTNU010000033.1:0-5742 GCA_035720605.1 Longimicrobium sp.
GTGCCTGCTGGCCGGCTGCGCCACCGCGCAGACCGGCGGCACGCGGCCGCACCCCGCGCCCGGCGGCCCCTGCGCGTACGTGCCCGTCGACATCGACCGCTACGGCAGGCAGCCGTTCCAGAACCCGCCGGAGATCCGCGCGCAGAACGGCGTGCTGCGCACCGACCTGCGCGTGGAGTACACGGATCCGCGCACCACCTCGCTGGCCGGCTGCCCGCTCACCATCCGCAGCTACAACGGCCAGCTGGTGGGCCCCACCCTCCGCGTGCGCCCCGGCGACGTGATGGCGCCCGTGCTGCACAACCGCCTGCCGCGCGAGAGCGACGCGGAGGTGGAGGCGCAGTACCGGCAGGAGGCGAACGTCGCCTTCCTGGACATGCGGCCGTACTCGTTCAACACCACCAACCTGCACACCCACGGGCTGCACGTCTCGCCCAGCGGCAACAGCGACAACGTGCTGCTGGCCCTGCCGCCGGGGATCGTCTTTCCCTACGACATCCGCCTGCCGGCCGACCACACCCGCGGCAGCTACTGGTACCACGCGCACACCCACGGCTCCACCGCCATCCAGGTGGGGAGCGCTATGGCCGGCGCGCTGGTGGTGGAGGACGACCCCGCGCAGATCCCCGCCGCCCTGCGCGCCGCCACCGAGCGCGAGAAGGTGATGGTGATCCAGACCATCCTCTACGACACGGCGGGGAAGTCGGAGGACATCACCGCCTTCTTTCCCGACCCCGGCTCCGGCCGCAACCCGGCGTGCGACTCGGGCGGGTCCGGCTGCACCTGGCTGGGGAGCAACCGGCAGGTGACCATCAACGGGCAGATCGTCCCCGTCATCCGCATGCGCCCGGGCGAGGTGCAGCGCTGGCGCGTGGTGGACGGCTCGTTCCGCGAGACCATCGGGTTCCGGCTGCAGGGGCACGCCCTGCACGAGATCGCCACCGACGGCATCTACACCGGCCGCATCGACACCTGGCCGGACGGGGCGGACCTGGTGCTCTATCCCGGCTACCGCAGCGACGTGCTGGTGCAGGCCGGCGCCCCCGGCACCTACCAGCTGCTGGACGACTCCACCAGCGGCCCCAACGTGGAGCTGCGGGGGGTGAAGGAGGACGCCAACCTCATCGGCCTGCTGATCGTGGAGGGGCCGCCGATGGACATGCGCCTGCCCACCGCGGCGGAGATGGCCCCGCTGGCGCCCTTCGCCGGGGTGGACCTGTCCACGCGGGCGGTGCGGACGCAGGAGGCCATCTTCAAGCTGGGCGCCAGCGCGCAGCCCGGCGACGGCCGCAACTCCTTCCAGATCAACTTCGAGGCGTTCGACGAGAACCGCGTGCGCTTCCTGCAGCTGGACAGCGTGGACATGTGGTCGCTCACCACCGTGGGCGATCCCGCCGGCATCCCCTCCGCCAACGCGGTCCCCCCGCTGCCGCACGTCTTCCACATCCACATCAACCCCTTCCAGGTGCGGCGGACGGGGCCCACGGGCCAGCCGCAGTGGGTGTGGAAGGACACCCAGATCGTCCCCCAGGGCGACACGGTGACGGTGTGGACGCAGTATACGGACTTCACCGGCAAGTTCGTCATCCACTGCCACATCCTGGACCACGAGGACCTGGGGATGATGGAGGTGGTGGAGGTGGTGAGGGAGCTGCCGCGCCCCCACCCGCGGCCGGAGGGGCGCCCCGGCGGCGGGCACGGCCACGCCCACGGCGCCTCGGCGTCCACCCCGTCCCCCTACTCCGCCCCGGCGCAGGCCGCCGGCGGCGGGCCGCACCGGCACTGAAGGAGATCCGAGCATGGCTGAGAGCACACCCACGCGCTGGGAGCGGGTCCGCGAGATCCTGGACGCCGCGGCGGGCGCCAGCACGTCGGAGTACGGCGGCACGGGCCGGCCGTGGAACCTGCCCCTGGGGCGGCTGCAGACGGTGGAGGTGTACGGCGTCCGCATGATCGCCCCCCCGGCGGAGGCGGCGGGCGCGCCCGCCGCCAAGGCGTGCGGCTGCGGGTGCGCCGTCACCGCCGACCGTCCCGAGGGGAACACGGGCGCCGGGCGCTTTCCCCGCTACCCGGGGCGCGGCGCCGCCAGCGCCCTGGTGAAGGGGCTGCGCGGCCAGGCGCCGTACGACGGCTCCGTCTTTCCCCGGCTGCCCTGGGGCGGCGCGGCGGTGGCGGAGGAGGACGTGCAGTTCATCAGCGACTGGATCGACGACGGCCTGCCGGGCGACGACCGCGAGCTCGTCCTTCCCGCGGAGGCGGAGGCTTCCGGCGGCGCGGGGATGGTGCGGCTGAACGCGGCGCGGGTGGAGCCGATCCTGGTGCGCGTCTTCGGGCCGGTCGAGGACCCGCGGCCGGAGCCCCGGAGCCCCGGCCCCGGCGAGCTGCGCCAGCGGGTGAACCTGGACTGCATGACGCCGCACCAGCTGCAGGAGTTCCGCGCCGCCGTGCGCTACGTGCTGGACCTGAACAAGTGGCCGGCGGACCGGCGCAGCTACAACAACGTGGCGCTCATCCACCAGGACCACTGCCAGCACGGGTGGGAGCGCTTCCTTCCCTGGCACCGCGTCTACCTGTACGAGTTCGAGCAGGTGCTGCAGGACGCCTTTCCCGGCGTCTCCCTGCCGTACTGGGACTTCACCATGCCCCAGTACCGCCCGGAGTGCCCGGACAAGGGGCTCATCATCCCCCTGGCGTACCAGCTCTTCCTGACCAACGACGCGGTGGACTGGCTGGAGAACGACGCGGACCCCGCGCTCCCCGCGGACGTGGCCGCGCAGGTGAGGGAGATGGTGGGGCTGCACTACGCCTCGCTCAAGCGCTTCTTCACCGCGATGACGACGGACTACGGCGTCGATCCCATCTACACGCAGGGCGAGCACCGCGACCGCTTCATCGACGCGCTGCTGGACACCAACTCGCTCTGGTACCCGCTGCGCTACCCGGCGGAGTTCGGGGGCAAGACCATCAACCAGGCCTTCACCTACCACTACCCCAAGCCCGAGGACATCCAGGAGATCCTGTCGCTGCGCACCTTCCGCGACTTCGGCGGGGGGAGCCTGTACAACGACTCCTTCGGCTTCCTGGACCAGAACCCCCACAACACCATGCACCTGTGGACGGGGGGGATGAACCCGGACTACAAGAAGCCGAAGTCGGGGGGCACCGGGGTGGACGAGGCGGGGAGCGGCATCGCCACGGCGCGCAACCGGGCGGTGACGGCGCGCGACCGGCGCTTCCACAGCCGCAAGGACATGTACGCGCAGCAGTCCAACGGCGACATGTTCAGCAACCTCACCGCGTCCTTCGACCAGATCTTCTGGCCGATCCACGTGAACATCGACCGGCTGTGGTGGGAGTGGCAGCAGCTGAACCCGGGCGCCACCCCGGCGGACCTGGACGGCGTGCTGACCCCGTGGAGCTACACCCTGGCCGACACGCTGGACATCTCCCGCTTCGGCTACGAGTACGTCAAGAGCACCTGCCTGATCCCCGTGGGGCTGGAGGTGCCCGTCGGCCGCTTCGTGTCGAAGCCGATCGGCGTGCCGGAGGCGGTGCGGGCGGGGTTCCGCAGCGCGGAGGTGCGGCTGCACCGGGTGCCGCAGCTGGACCGCTCCTGCTTCGTCCGCGTCTTCCTGAACGTCCCCGACGCGAACGCCGGCACGCCGATCGACCACCCGGGCTACGCCGGCTACCTGGCCGTGTTCGGCCACGGCGAGTGCATCGGCGGGCCGGGGCACTGCGCCGTGCCGGAGCGCCGCCCGTACGACCTGCGCCCGCGCAGCCACAACGCGCCCCGCAACCACCGCGTCAACGTCACCCGCACCGCGCGGCGCCTGCTGCAGGAGGGCGCCAGCTCGCTGCAGGTCACGCTGGTGACCATCGGCCCGGACTACTGCGAGGACAACGAGGTGCTCCGGCTGGAGGGCGTGTCGCTGAACTTCCTGGACTGAGGAGAAGTGCGTGAGTGCGTCAGTGCGTGAGTGCGTGAGTGAACCGCACACGACGAATCCACTGGCGCACCGGCGCACCCTCACCGCGACGAGTCCACTCACGCACTAACGCACTCACGCACTCACGCACTTCCATGCCTCCCATCTACCGCATCCATCCCGCCGTCGGCATCGCGCGGCTGGGGAACAGCCCGGACGAGTTCTACATCTCGCCCGAGACCCCCGCGGCGCTCCCCATCCAGTGCGACGCGCAGGGGAACGCCACGCTCACGCCCGACGGCAAGGCGGAGCAGACCGTCACCACCTTCAAGGACGCCCGGGGGCGCGTGAAGCGCCAGGCCGCCCGCTTCCAGGTGTACGTGTACGACGACGAAAGCCCCGAGGGGCGCCCGCTGGAGCTCGGCGCCTGGATCGGCGGCGGCGGCAACCAGGGGACGCTGGTCGACATCGAGTGGCGCGTCTGGCTGGCCAACAAGAAGGCGTCGTGGTACGAGTTCGAGCAGCTGGACGGCGAGCACGGCTACGAGAAGGACCACCCCCGCCGCAACCCCGACGTCAAGGGCAAGCAGGCGCGGCGGCACCTGATGATCGACCCAGGCCCGCGCGCGGTGAACACCACCACCCAGCGCTCCGCCGAGTTCGGCCGCGACGGGACGGACCTGTACGCGCCCACCTTTCCGCCGGAGCTGAAGCCCAACTCCATCGACACCCTCGGTGCGCTGAAGACGGACGACCGGGGGCGGCTGCTGGTGCTGGGCGGGTACGGCAACTCGGGGAGCTACAACTACGGCAAGTTCGCGCAGCCGCGCATCGACCACTACGCCAACAACGACGGCTGGTTCGACGATACGTCCGACGGGCCGGTGATGGCGCGTCTGGTGATGCAGTCGCCCGAGGCGGAGGGAAACCTGCGCTACGTGGACGTGGAGTATCCCGCCTGGGTGCTGGCGGCGTATCCCGGCTACGTGCCCGAGATCCTGGACATGGTGACGATGGACGACGTCATCCACGACCTCAACGTCCGCCAGTTCGCCGCGCGCACCGACCTGTACGGCCTGGCCGGCAGCTTCGACGATCCCCAGCAGGTGGACCGGCACGACCCCGAGGCGCTGGCCATCTGGCGCGCCGGGCGGCTGCAGTGGAATCCCGACCACAAGCCGTGGTTCTACCGGGACATCTGGACCATCCTCTACCGCCCGGACGAGTTCAGCTACCTGAGCGACATCCTGGGGCTCTCCAACTTTCCCCACAACCAGTCCACCCGGGGGACCTTCGATCCCGAGAAGCTGGGGCTGCCCCCCGTGGTGAACTGGGACCGGGTGCGCGAGTCGGAGGAGCGCTGCGTCAGGCGGCTGCGCACCGGCGAGCTCTTTCTGGAGACGCTGGCGCCCCGGCTGGACGTGCTGGAGAAGCAGGCGCGGATGGAGCTGGCCGGCGTGGGCGAGGGCGACGCGGGCGCGCTGGCGGCGGACCTGGCCGGGCTGCTGACCGGCGACGCGGCGGCGGCGCTGCGCGAGAGCGTGTCCGCCTACGTGGCCTCGCTGGACGCCGCCGCCGCGGCGGAGGGCGGCCAGGCCGCGCGCCCCGATCCCGAGACCGCGCCGGACGCGCTGGCCGGCGCGGGGACGGACGCCCGGCCCGGGCCCTCCCCCGTGGCGGGGGACGCGGCGGCCGCGGCGGGGACCGGGCCCGCGCCCGATTCGCTGGACGGCTACCTGCGCGCCATCCGCGAGGCGGGCCCCCAGCCGGGGATGGCGGAGGCGAAGGCCACCCTCGACCGCCGGGTGGAGGA